>DATJJH010000104.1:0-9951 GCA_035492395.1 Trinickia sp.
CACCGGCGGGCAGCGGCGTCGTTCCGCTCTATCTCAGTTGCGACTGGAACGTGCCGCAGCCGAGCGTTCGGCGCGTCGTGGTGTTGATACACGGCCGGCTGCGCAACGCCGACGCCTACTTCGACCTCGTGCAACAGGCGCGGGCCGCGGCGGACGCCGACAGCGAGGAAACGCTGCTGATCGCGCCGCAGTTCCTTGCCGCGGCCGATGTCGACGCGCATCGACTCACGCCCGATACGTTGCATTGGGAATGGACAGGCTGGATGGGAGGCGACGCGGCGCTCGGCCCCGCGCCTCTCAGTTCGTTCGACGCGCTCGATGCGATCGTCGAGCGGCTTGCGCGGCGTGATGTGTTTCCTTCGCTGAAGACGGTCGTGATCGGGGGGCATTCAGGCGGCGGCCAGGTGGCACAGCGTTATGCGGTGCTCACGCGTGCTGAGGAGCGGTTGACCTCGCAAGGTGTGGCGCTGCGCTACGTGATCGCGAATCCGTCCTCGTACGTGTATTTCGATACGTTGCGTCCGACGGCGGAAGGGGGCTTTGCGCCGTTCGACGGTGCGCATTGCCCCGGATTCAACGACTGGAAATATGGGCTGAATCGATTGCCTGCTTATGCGGGGGCGGTGGATGGTGTACTTGGACTCGAGGACGCCTATGCGAGGCGCGACGTGACGGTGCTGCTTGGGCGCCTTGATTGCGATCCCGAACATCCGGCGCTGGACAAATCGTGTGCCGCACAGACCCAAGGCCCGCATCGCCTCGCACGTGGGCTCGCTTACGCGCGATATATGAAGTTGCGCCACCCGTTGCTAAGTCATCGCACGGTGGTCGTCGATGGCTTCGGCCATGACGGAAAGGGCATTTTCTGCTCGGCGCAGGGGATGGCGGCGCTGTTCGATAGGAAGGGCTGTTAGGCAATCGTGCGAAGCGGGTAAGATGGCGCCTGCATGACTAAGCCTAGGGGCCAAAAAATGGGAATGAGCTATGAGACGGACGTGGTGGCCTGGGCCAACGAACAGGCTGCGTTGTTGCGTGCAGGCAAATTCTCAGCGCTGGACATTGAGCACATCGCGGACGAAATCGAGGATGTGGGCAAGAGCGAACAGCGTGAGCTGACGAGTCGCATGGCGGTGCTGCTGGCGCTGTTGTTAAGGTGGCAATGCCAGCCGGAAGGGCGAGGTGCGAATTGGCAGACGGCGCTGAGGGTCCAACGAGAGGCGATCGATCGACGGCTAAACTGGACTCCGAGTTTGAGGTCGATGCTGCACGA
The DNA here is from genome assembly GCA_035492395.1 of Trinickia sp. GTDB lineage: Bacteria > Pseudomonadota > Gammaproteobacteria > Burkholderiales > Burkholderiaceae > Trinickia. The sequence goes on from DATJJH010000104.1 coordinate 1,271, forward strand.
TAATGACTGGATTTACGATATATGGTCCGACGCCGTGGTCAAAGCGATCGAAGAAACGGACCTTTCTGTGTTCCCAGAGGCCTGCCCGTGGTCAATGCAGCAGGCGCTCGATCCCGAGTTCCTGCCGGACTGAAGTCCAGCTGCTGCGGCAGCGTCAAATATGTAAAGCCAGCCTTCCGGCTGGCTTTCTTTCAACCGCGGCCTACAACGCAATCCGCTTGATATCCCCCACGACGAAAATATACGAGGCGGCCCCGATCAGCGCGATCACGCCGATGAATGCCAGCGCCCAGACGAACGACCCCGTCGCGCTCACGATCACCCCGATCACGAGCGGCGTAATGATCCCCGCCAGATTGGCCGCGACGTTGAAGATCCCGCCCGTCAGCCCGAGCATCCCTTCGGGCGCGATATCCGACACCAGCGTCCACCCCAGCGCGGCCATCCCCTGCGCGAAAAACGCCAACGAAAGAATCGCAATGACCGCCGTATTGCTTTGCACGAAGTTGGCAAGCACGATCGTCGAAGCGAGCAGCAGGCCGGCGATGATGGGCAGCTTTCGCGCCACATTCGGCGAATGCCCTCGGCGCAGCAGCCAATCGGAAAACGTCCCGCCGAACATCACGCCGATCGACGCGGCAATGAACGGCATGATCGCGAAAAAGCCGATCTTGAGCCAGCCCATATGGCGTTCGGTCGCCAGATAGGTCGGAAACCAAGTCAAGAAGAACACGAGCGTCGAGTTCCCCGCGAACTGCCCCAGACAAATGCCCGTCAACTGCCGATGCTTGAGCAGCCGGCCGATGTTGCGCCAATCCATCTTCGCGTGCGTGCCTGCTGTCCCGCTCGAACCGTGCCGAGTGAGACCGCCGCCTGCTTCGATGTAGGCGAGTTCGGCCTCATTGGCGCCCGGGTGATCGTGCGGTTCGCGATAGAAGCGCCACCAGATGAGGCCGAATAGGACACCGGCCGCGCCCACCACATAGAACAGCGACCGCCAGCCGAACGCCCCCATCAACGCGAACAGCAACGGGCTGAAGAAGGCCAGGCCGATATACTCGCCCACGGTATATGTGCCTGTTGCGAAAGCGCGTTCGGTTTGCGGAAACCAGGTGGCTACGATCCGGCTGTTGGTCGGAAAGCACGGCGATTCCGTCACGCCCAAGCCGAGCCGACACGCGAACAGCGCGCCCACCCCGTGCACGAGACCTTGCGCGAGCGTGCAGAGCGACCACAGCGTCATCGCCAAGAAATAAGTCAGCTTGCTGCCGAATCGGTCGAGGAAGACGCCGCCCGGAATCTGCGAAACGACATAGCTCCACGAAAACGCCGAGAAGATCAGGCCCATCAAGGCCGCGTCGATGCCGAGTTCCTTCGTCAGCTGCGGCGCGGCGATACCTAGCACGGTGCGATCGAGGTAGTTGATCATGGTCCCCGCCGCCAGCAGGCCGAGGATACGATAGCGAGCACGGGAAGGCCGTGCCGTGGAGGCTTGCGCAGCGGCTTGCAACGGCGCCGAACTGAGCGAATGCGGTGAAATCGGTGGGGCCATGTCCTTCGTCTCCTATCGACCTGGGTCGTTGTAATTGAATGAGAACGCGCTAGCGTTCGAGCAGCGCTTGCAGATGCGCGAACATCCGGTCGGCATCCGGCTCCACGCCGGTGAACAACCGAAATGCGTCGACCGCTTGGTAAACGGCCATGCCGCCGCCGCTCAAGGTGCGGCAGCCGATCTTTTCAGCGGCCTCGATGAGTGCCGTGCGAATCGGGAAATAGACGATGTCCGCCACCCAAAGCTCCCGGTGCAGCAGATCGGCGGACAAGGGCATGCCGGGCAGCTTCGCCATGCCGGTGGGCGTCGCATGGACCAATCCGGTTGCATGCCGCATCGCTTCCGGCAGCGAACCGCCGGACTCCACGGTGGCCGTCGGGAAGCGCTGCTGCAATTCGTTTGCCAGCGAGGCCGCGCGCGTCTCGTCGACATCGAACAATGTCAATTGGGCAGCGCCTAGGCTCAATACGGCATGCGCGACCGCCGCGCCCGCGCCGCCGGCGCCGAGCTGAACCACGCGCGCAAGCGAGACGTCGGGCAGGCCGCGCTGAAAGGAACGGGTAAAACCCGACCAGTCCGTGTTGCAGCCGATTCGCCGGCCATCCTTGAACAGCACGGTATTGACCGCGCCCAATGCGCGGGCGTCATCCGACAATTCATCGAGCAGCGGAATGACGGCCTGCTTGCACGGATACGTGATGTTCAGCCCGTCGAATCCCATTTGTTCGGCGGCCAGCAACAGATCGGGCAACGCGCTCGCATCGACCCCGAGCGTTTCCAAATCGATGCGTCGATAAACGCAGGCGAACCCTTGTCTGCGCGCTTCTTCCTCGTGCATCGCCGGGCTCAGCGATCCGCCGATGCCGGCGCCGATCAGGCCGAGCAGCACCGACCGGCCAGGGCGATTCATGGCTTGGCTCATCGGCGCTTCCCCGCTTTCAGCAACTGCGCCATGCGTTCGAGCGCCAGCACATAGCCTTGCGTGCCGCATCCGACGATAACGGCTTCGGCAATCGGCGAGACGTACGAGTGATGCCTGAATGCCTCGCGCTTGTGGACGTTCGAGATGTGGACCTCGATCACCGGTTTGGCGATCGCCGTCAATGCATCCGCAATGGCGACCGATGTATGCGTGTAGGCGGCTGGGTTGATGACGACGCCGTCGATGCGCTCGCGCGCTTCATGCAGCCAGTCGATCAATTGATGCTCGGCGTTCGACTGCTTGAAATCGATGGCGAGGTCCAGTCGCTCGCCGGCTTGAGCGCATAGTGCGGCGACGTCGGCGAGCGTCTCGCTGCCGTAGATCGAGGGTTCCCGTGTGCCGAGCAGGTTGAGATTCGGCCCATTGAGGACCAGAACCGAAGCAAATGTCATAACAACGACTCCAAGATGAACGAGCGAACGCGGCCGGCGTGAAGTGGCCCGCACTGCGTTCGGAATGCATGCAAGTGTGCCGCCGAACGGCACAAGAGTCATTCTAGGGTTTTCGAGAATTTGTACCAACTAGTTAGTTCACGTAAAGTGCGACCTATTCGCGTTGCCGGGAGGCGGCCGTCCCTATGCCGTCGGCTGCTCGTCCGATGCCTGGGCGCATGGGTCAGGGCTCCCTCGTTTCCCCTTTGATTCAGTCGATCGTTTGAGCGTATTCAATAGCCCTTCGTCCATGAAGAACCGAGCCTTGCCCCCTGTCGATGCGCCGCTGCAGCGGTCGATCGCTACCGTTTCGATCAGCGGCACGCTCGTTGAAAAGCTCCGCGCGATTTCAGCTGCGGGCTTTCGATGTGTCGAAATCTTCGAAAACGACTTGCTCTACTACGACGGTACGCCGGAAGACGTGCGCCGCATTGCCGACGATCTGGGGCTGCGCGTGGTCCTCTACCAACCGTTCCGCGATTTCGAAGGGGTGAGCGGCGAGCAGCTGACGCGCAACGTCGAACGAATCAAACGCAAGTTCGACGTGATGCATGCGTTGGGGACGGATCGTTTGCTGGTCTGCAGCAACGCGTCCGCCGATACGCGTTGCGACGATGCATTGACCGTCGATCAGCTCGGCGTCCTGGCGCGGACGGCCCAGGAAGCAGGCGCTATCGCGTGTTATGAGGCGCTGGCGTGGGGGCGGTATGTCAATTCCTATCGGCATGCCTGGCGTCTCGTGAATCATGTCGACCATCCGAATCTGACGCTGGCTCTCGACAGTTTTCATACGTTTTCGATTGGCGACGCACTCGACGAACTCGAGGCGATTCCGGGCGATCGCATCGGTTTCCTGCAGATCGCCGATGCCCCGCACATGGATATGGGCGTGCTCGAATGGAGCCGCCACTACCGCTGCTTCCCGGGCCAGGGCGAATTTCCCCTGGCCGATTTCACGGCTCGCGTGGTCAAAACCGGCTATCGCGGGCCGCTGTCGCTCGAGGTCTTCAACGATGGATTTCGGGGCGCGCCGCCCGCCGCGACGGCCGCCGACGGGTATCGGTCGCTGCTGTGGCTAGAGGAGGGGACGCGGGCGTTGCTGGGCAATTCGAAGGAAAGCGAAACGCCGCCGCTCTACGCCCCGCCGGCCGCGCCGGAACGGCTCTCGACGCAATTTCTCGAGTTCGCCGTCGACGCGGCATCGAGCGCGAAGCTCGTCGATTGGCTCGACAAGCTGCGCTTTCGCCGCACGGGCAAGCATCGTTCGAAGGATGTCACGCTTTATCAACACGGCGCTGCATCGATCGTGCTGAACGCCGAGCCCGACTCCTATGCGAGCGCGTTCTTTCAGCAGCACGGGTTGTCCTTGTGTGCATCGGCATTTCGCCTCGACGACGCCCAACTGGCGCTCGAGCGAGCCGCCGGTTTCGGCTACGTTCCGTTCCTCGGCAAGGTCGGGCCGGACGAACGTCTCGTTCCGGCCGTACGCGCGCCGGACGGAAGTCTTAACTACTTAGTGAACGAAACGTCGGAGCAGCCGACGCTGTTCGAAGCCGACTTCATGCTGATCGACGTGGACGGCCCGAGCGAAGTGGGGCCGTTGATCGGCATCGACCATGCGTGCCTCGCCTTGCCGATCGGCGCACTCGACAGTTGGACCTTGTTCCTCAAAGCCGTCCTGGGCTTGCGCGCGTCGCCGAGCGTCGTCGTGCCGGACCCGTATGGCCTCGTGCGCTCGCGTGCGTTCAGCAGCCGAGACGGTTCGGTGCGCATCGTGCTGAACGCATCGGTCGATCCTCACACGGCCGTGTCGGAGGCGATCCAGACGTATCACGGGTCCGGCCTCAATCACGTCGCCTTCCGCGCGGCAGACATCTTCCGCGCGGTGGCCGAATTCAAGGCGGCCGGGCTGCCGCTCTTGGGTATTCCGCGCAACTACTACGACGACCTGGCTGCCCGCTATGCGCTGCCTGAAGCGTTCTTGGACAGGCTGCAATCGCACGATCTGCTCTACGACCGTGATGTATGCGGCGGCGAATTCTTGCATGCCTACACCGAAACGCTCGACCAGCGCTTCTTCCTCGAAATCGTCGAGCGACGCGGCGGATACGACGGCTATGGCGCCCCCAACGCGGCCGTGAGATTGGCCGCGCAAGCCCGCCGGCGCTCGGGCGGTGAAGTCCGCTGATTCCTTTTGCTTGGATTTTTTGACGCACAGACCGCGGGACTGACTCGCGGCGACGACCTTTGGAGATGAGTGAGACGTTCGATGAAGATCAATACATACCGCAAACAATCGGCCCGCGCGGCCGCCGTTTTGGCTGCCGTCGTCACGTGTGCGCCGGCCTTCGCGCAAAGCAGCGTCACGCTTTACGGCGCTGTCGATGACGCCGTGACCTACGTGAACAACCAGAGGGGCAGCTCGAACGTCTACCTGCGTCAGGGCAATCTCTATGCGTCGAAGTTCGGCCTGCAGGGCAAGGAAGATCTCGGCGGCGGCACGCTGGCGATCTTCGATCTGCAGAACGGCTTCGATTTGAACACGGGCGCGTTCTCATCGTCGGGCGTGACGTTCAATCGACAAGCCTATGTCGGATTGCAAAACAATCGGCTCGGCACGCTGACGGCGGGGCGCCAGTACACGCCTTACTACTCGTTCGTCGGCCCGCTCACGGGCAGTTCCTGGCTCACTGGGGCCACCGGTGCGCACCCCGGCGACATCGACGGGCTGGACACGACCATTCGAATCAACAACTCGCTCGTGTACACCTCGCCCAATTGGGGCGGATTGCAGGCAAGCGCCATGTACGCCTTCGGCGGGATCGCGGGCAGTACCGGCAAGGGGCAGACGTATAGCGGGGCGGTGCGTTACCTGAACGGCCCGGTTTCGCTCGCGCTCGGGTACCTGCGCATGGACAACGCGCAGCAAACGGCCGGCTTCGATTCGGCATCGACCGGCAGCTTCGGCACGTCGGCGCTCAATACGGGCTACGTCTCGGCGAAGGCCATTCAACATATCGCGGCGGCCGGCAATTACACGATCGGCAATCTCGTTCTGGGGCTGTCGTATTCGAACGTCGAGTATCAGGCGGGCGCGCAGTCGTTGTTCGGCACGACGGCCGTCTTCAATACGTATGCCGCGCTCGCGAGCTATCGCTTCACGCCCGCGTTCGATATCGGCGCCGGCGTGGCGTTCACCGCGGCTTCGAAGGCGAACGGGATCGACGATGCGGCACGCTACGAGCAGTACTCGCTGAAAGAGTCGTATCACCTCTCCAAGCGAACGACGCTCTACGCGCTGCAGGGCTATCAGCATGCAAGCGGCCGGACGCTGGGCAGCCGGGGCGCGGGCAACATCGTCGATGCGGCGCCTTCGGTGGGCGATTCGCAAAACGGTACGCCTTCGTCGACGCACAATCAGTTCGTCGGCATGCTTGGCATCGCGACGTTGTTCTGAGTTTGACGCTATCGTGAAGGGCGCGCAGCGATGCATTCGTCGCCGCGCGCCCCGATGCGTTGGACTGGCGCACGCACCGCGCGCCCACGAACGCCACGCGAATCGTCAAGCCTGCCCGTCTTCCTCGCGGAAAATCCGATCGGCAAGGTGGAATGCCGAGTTGGCCGCGGGCACGCCGCAATAGATCGCCGTCTGCATCAGCACTTCCTTGATCTCGTCGCGCGTCACGCCGTTGTTCTTGGCCGCGCGCAAATGCAGCGCAAGCTCCTCGCCGCGATTGAGCGCCACCATCATCGCGATCGTCAGCAAGCTGCGCGTGTGGCGAGGCAACGTTTCACGCGTCCAGATTTCGCCCCACGCATAGCGCGTGATCAAATCCTGAAACTCGCTGTTCATCGCATTGCGGTTGGCGAGCGAACGATCGACATGCGCGTCGCCCAGCACCGCGCGGCGCACTTGCATACCTGCTTCGTAACGTTCTTCGTCTGTCATGTCAGGGGTTGCCGGTCAATGGATGGGAGGGGGCGAGGCGGCTCGCGCGGTGGCGTTCGAGCACTGCGTCGACGAATGCGCGGGCCTGCCCGCTGTAGTTCGCCGGATCGAACAGCGCATCGAGCTGACGCTCGTCGACCAGGCGGGCGACGTCGGGGTGCTCGGCCAGCACGTCGCGCAGGCCGCGGCCGCTGCGAACGGCCTCGCGCGATGCATGCTCGACGAGTTCATGCGCCTGCAGGCGGCCCATCGAAGCGCCGAGCGCGAGCATGGCGGCTTCGCCCAGCACGAGCCCGCGCGTGAGGTCCAAGTTCGATGCGAGCCGCGAGGCATCGACTTCGAGATCGGCGACCACTTCGGTGATGTTCGACAGCGCGCCCGCGCAAAGCCTCGCGATATCGGGCAACGTCTCCCACTCGGCCTGCCAACCCCCGAGTGCGCGTTCGTGCTCCTGCACCATGGCCGCGAGCATCGTCGCGACGAGACCAGGCACGCGCATGGCCGCCGTCAGTGCCGCCGCGCAGCCGACGGGATTGCGTTTGTGCGGCATCGTCGACGATCCGCCTTTGCCGGCCGACGATGGCTCGGCCAGCTCGCCGACTTCGGTTTGCATTTGCAGCGAGACGTCGCGTGCGATCTTGCCGAGCGTCCCCGTCAAAAGGCCGAACACCGTAGCCGCTTCCGCGATGCGGTCGCGTTGCGTATGCCACGGCACGCAAGGCAACGGCAATTGCAGGTCTTGCGCCAGCTTTAGGGCGACGGCCGGTGCGGCGTCGCCAAGGCTCGCGAGCGTACCGGCCGCGCCGCCGAACTGCAGCGCCAATGCGCGCTCGCGCAGTTGAGCGAGCCGCGATCGATGCCGCCCGAGCGCATCGAGCCATTGTGCGAACTTCAGGCCCAACGTGATAGGCAATGCCTGCTGTAGCCAAGTGCGGCCGATCATGGGCGTATCGCGGTACCGCTGCGCTTGTTGTGCGAGCACGTCGCATAGGGCATCGACGCCGCCGTCGATCAGATCGAGCGCATCGCGCAGTTGAAGCACCATGCCGCTATCGATGATGTCCTGGCTCGTGGCGCCCCAATGCACGTATTTCGCGGCGTCGGGCGCATGCTCCGCCACGCGGGCGGTTAGCTGTTTGACGAGCGGGATAGCGAGGTTGCCCGCGCGGGCAGCGGCGCTCGTCAGTGCATCGGCGTCGATTCGGTCGGCCTTGCACGCCGCTTCGATTGGTGCTGCGGCATCGGCCGGTATGACGCCTGCCGCCGCCAGCGCGCGCGCAAGCGCAGCTTCGACGTCGAGCATCCGTTGCACCGTCGCTTTCGGCGAGAACACGGCCAGCATTGCATCGGGCGAGGTCAGCCGATCGTTGAGTCGTCCTTCGTACGCGAACATGAGCGTTCGAATCCGCTAAGGGGAAGTAGTGGGTCTGGGCGCTCGCGCTATCGTCAGCCACGCATGCGCCCGAATTCATGTGTTCGATAATCGCACAACGAGATGAAGATCGAACAAGCTGCTCAATCGTATGCGTGACGCAGGGCATTGGTCAAGCAAGCCGCCCTGCGTCGCTAGTGCTGTCATCGTGCGCGCTTGGTCGGCTGCGGTGTCGCGCGGGCCGCTTTGCGCGACTTCGGCCGAGGCCGCCGTGCATCCGCATGCGTGGCTTCGCGCAAGATATCGGCCAATGCCTCCACCGCTTCGGACGGCTCGCCGGCACTGCGCCGCAGCAAGCCCACGGGTTCTTCCGCGTTGGCGATGACGAGCGGCAG
>DATJJH010000105.1:0-10803 GCA_035492395.1 Trinickia sp.
GTGCATCTCGATACGAGCCAAGCCGCGCTGCCACGGCTCGAGTTCGCCTTTCGCCTCGCACAGCAATTCGACGCCCACTTGACGGCCCTGCTCACGCTCGTGCGTCCGGAATCCGGTTCGTTCTACGTCATGGCCGGCGCCGCCGAGTTCCTGGCGGAACACGAACGCGTGAGCACGGAGCGCAAAAACGCGCTCGAGCGGTGCTTCAGGGCCGAGACGGCGCGCACGACGATTTCCGCCGATTGGCGCGTGGCGACCGACTACGCAACCGATGTCGTGCGCGACGCGGCGCGCCTGGTCGATCTCGTCGTCGCGGGACAGTTCGATCCGGGCGATCCGGGCTCGTTCGTCGCCAATCAATTTCTCGAGCACCTAGTGCTAGACGCAGGCCGGCCCGTGCTAATCGTGCCGTACGCTGGAGATTTCGCGACGATCGGGCGGCACCCCGTGGTGGCATGGGACGGCAGCCGAGAAGCGGCCCGTGCCGTCGCGGACGCCACGCCGCTTTTCACGCATGCGCAGCAAACGACGATCGTCACCGTCGGCGCGCAAGGGGGCGAGCCGCCGGGGAGCCGATTGCCCGGCGCCGACATCGCCGCGGTCATCGCACGGCACGCCACGGCGGCCGCGGTCGCTGTCGAGGAAACGCAAGCAGAACCGGCCCGCGCCGTGGGCGACGCGCTGCTGACGCGCGCGGCCGAACTCGGAGGCGATCTCATCGTGATGGGGTGCTACGGGCACGCGCGCTGGCGCGAACTCGCGCTCGGCGGCGCTTCGCGCGCGATCCTGAGGTCGATGACGATGCCGGTGCTGATGTCCCACTAGCCGCCACGCACGACCGCGTTCCAAAACGACCGCACAGATAGGGAAACGTCATGAGCTATAAGACACTGCTCGTTCATATCGACGACAGCAAGCGCTGCGAAGCGCGCATGGCCTTCGCGGCCGACCTCGCGGTGAAGTACGGGGCGCATCTGGTCGGCTTGTACGTCGTCTGCCAAGACGTCCTGCGGCCGCTGTTGAGCGGTGACGAAAGCCTCGATTTGAGCGCCAACGAGGCGCGCCACGCGCGGCTGGCGATCGACGCGCAGGAGCGCTTCACGGCCGTCGCCCAACGCACTGGCTGCCCGTTCGAGTGGCGCGCGCCGAGCGGGCCGGCGGTCGAAACCGCCGTGCTGCATGCGCGCCACGCCGATCTGATCGTGCTGGGACAGGAAGATCCGAACGATGCGGCCACCCGAATCGCACGGGATTTCGTCGAAGACGTGATCATGAGCGTGGGCCGCCCCGCGATCGTCCTGCCGCATGCCGGGCGTATTCCGACGTTCGGCGAGAGCGTACTCGTGGCATGGGACGGCGGGCGCGAGTCGGCGCGCGCGCTAGCCGACGCGATCCCGATTCTGAAGCATGCCCGCTTCGTCACGGTCGTGACGATCAGCAAGCAGCCGGAGGGGGCCGCCCCCGACGATATCGACGTCGCCGCCTACCTCGATCGTCACGGCGTGCGGGCCAGCTTCGCGACGGTGCCGCGCCCGGCTGGGGTGGGTACCGGCGCCACCTTGCTCAATCAGTTGAGCGACCGTCATGCGGACCTGCTCGTCATGGGCGCATACGGCCATGCCCGCACGCGCGAACGCGTGATCGGCGGGGTCACCAGGACGCTATTCGAAACCATGACGACGCCCGTATTCATGTCGCATTAGCCGCCAAGCGGCTCACGTCCCAGTTCCGGGTACGCGCGGGTCAAGTCCCGCGCGTTTGGGCGCTCGCCGTCGTGCGGGCGTCTTTTTTTTCTTTTCTCTGACCTATTCTTCCGCTTATCGGCGAACCGGTCGAAGGCGGCAATTTCGCGCGCCATTGGCAGCCGCGCGCTAATCTAGGACAATTCGGGACAAGTCCGACGATTTCGCCATGCGGTTCGCCGGCACCGATTTTCGGCCCCGCGCGCTTTCCAAGCCGCGCGGATATTCCGTCACCCGCAGGATGCGCATGCCCGCAGTTGGAACTTCTCCGAAGCCGTCCACGCCGCCCGGCGGCGCGGCGAGCGGCAATGCCTCGCTGCGCGCCCCGCTGCTGGCCGCCGCGGGCACGGCCATCGTCGTCTTCGTGGCCGCGGCTATTTCGGCGCTGATCGTCCGAAACCATCTCATGGACGTCGCCCAGGCCAACTTCGACGCTCGGGCTTCGCACGTTACATCGGATATCCGGCGGGAATTGCTGCTCTGCTCCCAAATGCTACGCGGCGCGGGCGGCCTGGTCGCAGCCCAATCGCAGTCGGCTGGCGACGGCAATCCCTCGCCGGACGCGTGGGACCGGTACGTGTCGCGCCTCGATTTGGACGACGCCCCGCCCTGCATCCGCACGCTCAGCTACGCCGAAGCGGCGTTGCCGGCCGACGCAAGCGCCGCCGCGGCCGCGGCGCCGCGCGCGCGCACCATTCTCACGTGGCCGTCGAAAGGCGACTCGGCCGACGGCGCCGACCTCGGCGTGAACGAGCTCACCCGGGCGGCGTTGATGCGGGCGGCCAATAGCGGCGACGCAGCCATGTCCGTACGCGCGTTGCCGCGCGACGGCACGAGCGAATCCGAGCCGCCCGAAAGCCAGGCCCGGGCACGGGTCGATCTCTATTTACCGGTCTATCGCACGGCGCCGCCGCCCGCGCTCGCGGCGGCCCGGCGGGCCGCGTTGATCGGATTCGTGCTGGCGCGCATGGACACCGAATACCTGTTCGCGAGCATCGCGGCGCATGAGCCTCGCATGGAGATCCGTGTGGCGGCGGGTCGCCCGGCGATGTCGCTCTATCCGCCGGGGGCGCCGCTCGCCGAGCAGGACGCGCCTCTGCCGAGATTTCACCGCACCGACACACTTCGCTTCGGCGGCGAAGCGATGGTGCTGCAATACGCGACCAGCGACCCCTCGCTCGCGGCATCGGCCGATTTCAGCAGCAGCGCCATCCTCTCGGCCGGATTCGCCGCCGCGCTCGTCGCCGCGGCGGCGGTGTTCGCCTTCATGCGCACGCGCGGCACGACTCTTGCGGAAGCCGGTCTTGCGCGCTCGCGATTGTCGCAAAACGAAGCGCGCATGATGGCGATCATCCGGTCCTCGAGCGAAGCGATCATCACGATCGACGAGCAGCAGCGCATCGTCATGTTCAATCCCGCCGCCGAGCAAGTCTTTCGCTGCTCGGCCATGGAAGCGATCGGCACGCCGGTCGACCGCTTCATTCCGGCGCGGTATCGCGAGGGCCATCGCAAACATGTCGAGCGGTTCGGCGAAACCGGCGTGACCGAGCGCAAGATGGGGCGGCAACAACCGGTGTTGATCGGGCTTCGTGCGGACGGCGAGGAATTTCCGATCGAAGCATCGATCTCGCAGATCGTCGACGGCCAAGGCAAGCTCTACACCGTCATGATGCGCGACGTGACCGAACGCGTGCACGCGGAGCAGGCCCTGAAAACCTCCCAGCAAGAGCTGCGCGAGCTGTCGGCCAACCTGCAAAGCGTGCGGGAAGACGAGAAAACCCGCATCGCCCGCGAACTGCACGACGATCTCGGCCAGCAGCTGACGGCGCTGAAAATGGACCTTTCCTCCGTCGAGCAATCGCTGGCGGAGACGCCGGCCGCGCCGCCGCTCGTCTTGGCTCAACTAAGCGGCATGCGGCGCCTCATCGATTCCACGGTCGGCTCGGTGCGCCGCATCGCAGCCGATTTACGGCCCGTCATGCTGGACGATCTAGGCTTGCTGCCGGCGATCGACTGGCTGCTCAACGATTTCACGACCCGCTACGGCATCGAGATCGAGCGCCGCATCGAGCCCGGCAACGCGTCGTTTTCGCGCAACGGCGCGACGACGCTGTTCCGCATCATGCAGGAAGCGCTGACGAACGTGGTGCGCCACGCTGAGGCGACGCGCGTTTCGATCGCGCTCGTGGTCGAGCACGACGAGTGCATGCTGCGGGTCTCTGACAACGGGCGCGGTGCACGCGATGCGTCCGCGACGGACGGACACGGGGAAAAATCCTTCGGGCTATTGGGCATTCGCGAACGCGTGCATATCTTGGGCGGCTCGGTTTCGATCGATACCGCACAGGACCGGGGGTTCACGTTGACGGCGCGCGTGCCGCTCGCGGCAATACAACAGGAAGAGGCTTTGCCATGACAAGAGTACTGCTGGCCGACGATCACGCGCTCGTGCGCGATGGACTGCGCCATATTCTCGAGGGGACGAGCGGCTTCGACGTAGTGGGCGAAGCGAACGACGGGCCGAGCACGATCTCGCTCGTGCGCGGCACGCCGGCCGACGTGCTGGTGCTCGACTTGTCGATGCCCGGGCGCAACGGCATCGAACTCGTGAAGCAAATCAAGGACGAGCTACCCAACCTTCGCGTGCTCGTCCTGACCATGCACGCCGAACAGCAGTACGCCGTGCGCGCATTCAAAGCCGGCGCATCGGGCTATCTGACGAAGGAAAGCGCCAGCAAGGAGCTCGTCTCGGCATTGACCAAAATCTCTGCCGGCGGCGTATACGTGAGCTTGTCCATGGCGGAGCGGCTCGCGCAAAGTCTGAACGAGCCCACCGACATGCTGCCGCACCAACGCCTCTCCGACCGCGAATTCGACGTCTTCCGGCGCATCGCCGGGGGGCAGACGATCAGCGAGATCGCGCACGAACTTTGCGTCAGTGCGAAAACGGTCAGCACGTACAAAACCCGCATTCTCGAAAAGATGCAGATGCCGCACGAAGCCGCCCTGGTTCGCTACGCCATCCAACACAAGCTGTTCGAGGACAGCGAAGATTTGTAACGAGGCGTTACCGCAGTTCGCCCATTTCGCTCAGGAAGGCCCGGCGCGCGGGCCGCGCGCATCGTCTGTAGGCGCCGCCCTACATGGGTCTTCGCGATCGCCTACAACACATTCCTACCGAACCGATATTTATTTCGTAAAGCGCTGACGATACTTGTGCTTATGAAATCGACCACGCCTTCCCCGTTGAAAGTATTCGTCGTCGACGAATCGACGCTCGTGCGCGAGCGCCTGACGAGGCATATCGGACCGGACGGCGCAGCGTGCATCGTCGGCGAGGCAGAGGATGTCGAGACCGCACTGCAGGGAATTGCAGACACCGAAGCCGACGTCGTCGTGCTCGATCTGCGTCTGATCGACAGCAACGGCATGGACTTGCTCCACGCGCTGCGCGGCAGAACCGATGCCATCGTCACCATCGTGTTGACCAATTACGCATCGCCCGTCTTCCGCGAAGCGAGCGTCGTGGCCGGCGCCGATTACTTCTTCGACAAGACGACGGAATTCGATTTGGCGATGGAAACGATTGCTCGTCTCGCCCGGGACAAAGCGCACACCGCGGGCGATACGTAACCGGTCTTACCGGGCCGTCGTCCGAGCGATTTCGCTGCCCCGATGACCGAGTTCGCGCTCCGCATAGTCGAAGGCGGCGCGCACGGCGGCTTCGGGATCGCGGTCCGAGCAATGCGGCATGGGAACGAGGCATCGCTCCGGCGTGACAATGTCGAGTCTCGCATCGTAATAAAGGCCGTTCGGGCCGTGCAATGCCTCGACCGCGAGATGGCACGCGCTCACGAGGCGCGCGTATCGCATGAGCCGCAGCAGTTGAATGCCGGCCTCGGCTTCGATTCGTGCGGTCCCGGGAAACCCGAGATACACGATTTGCATGCCGATTCCCATCTGCCGACCCTCCGCGTTCAAGCACCGATCACTCACTAGAGCGGCGCACGCGTCACTGACGATGCACCGGTCTCCATCTTCGCGAAAGCGGCTTTGAAGCGGCTTGACCTGGGTCAACGGAGCGCGATGGGGCGCTAACGAATGCGAGAAGCGTCGGGGCGCGGCCCGCGCGTAGCGGGCCAGTAGGGACGCGCCCCATGGGTCGCCGGTCCGCTCAGGCGCAGCGCCGCAACGCCGGCGCGGGCGCCGCGACGGGGCGGACACAGTAGGCCACGGTGCTTGCAGCAGGTCTCACGCAATAGGCTGCGGCATCGCCTTTTGCCATCGGCTTCACGCAGTACGCCGCGGCGTCGCCTTTTGCCATCGGCTTCACGCAGTATGCCGCGGCATCGCCCCTTGCCATCGGCTTCACGCAGTACGCTGCGGCATCGCCCCTTGCCATCGGCTTCACGCAGTACGCTGCGGCCTCACCCTTCGCTTCGGGCTTCACGCAGTACGCGACAACATCGCCTTTCGCTTCGGGCTTCACACAGTACGCAGCTGCATCACCCTTTGCCACAGGCTTCACGCAGTACGCCGCCGAATCGCCCTTCGCTACCGGCTTCACGCAGTACGCCACCGAATCGCCCTTCGCTTCGGGCTTCACGCAGTACGCGCCGCTCTCGCCTTCGCCGAATTCACGCTCGGCCAGGTCGTTGCTCGCCTGAGCCAGCGCGAAATGGCGCGCCTCGGCTTCGCCGCCGTCGATGCCGCTGTACGGATCGTGATGGATCATGTACCCGAATATCCGCTCGCAATCGGCGCCGTAGCGCTGCGTGTCGAGGATATGCATGTGCCAGAACTCGTCGACCGCTTCGCTGGGAACGATCGGCGCGTCGGGATACTTGGCCGCGAGCTTCAGGAACTGCCGATAGCCGGCTTCCGCCCGCTCGATCTCCTGCAATGCGACGTCGCCGCCGTGCCGGTGCATGAACTTCGCTTTGATGAGACTGAAGTCGAGTTCGTCGATGGCTTGGAACATCTCGGCGATACCCCGTTTAGTGGTCTGCATGATGCTTTTCCTTCAAGGCGTGATGGGAGCGATCGGCTTGACCGTTGTCGGCTCCATGGGTTGACGATCTCGCGGGAGGCGCGAGATTCGGATCCGCGGCGCGACCGAGAAAACTCTCGACATCGGCTGCTGGGATGGGACGGCTGAAGAAGTACCCTTGCACTTCGTCACAGCCTTCTTTACGTAAGAAGTCGATCTGCTTCTGCGTTTCCGCGCCTTCGGCGATGACGGCCAGCCCCAGGCTGTGCCCGAGCGCGATGACGGCGCTCGTGATCTGCGTGTCGCTATGGCTGTCGGGCACGTTGCGGATGAACGACCGATCGATCTTGACGGTGTCGATCGGGAAACGATTCAAATAGGCGAGCGACGAGTAGCCCGTCCCGAAATCGTCGATCGACAGGCGCACGCCGGTGCGCTTGATCGCCGCGAGCCAGCGCGCCGCTTGTTCCGGATGGCGCATCACCATGCTCTCGGTCAGTTCCAGTTCGAGGAATTCGCCCGGCAGGCCCACGTCCTCGAGCGTTTCTAGGATGCTTTCGTGCAGGCGCGGATCGGCGAACTGCCGCGCCGACAAGTTGACAGCCACATGAATCGGTCCCAAGCCTCGGTTGCGCCAATCGGCGGCCTGGAGGCACGCTTCGCGCAATACCCATGCGCCGATCGGCACGATGGCGCCCGTTTCTTCCGCGATCGGAATGAAGTCGCTTGGCGGCACGGCGCCGAGCGCCGCGTTGTTCCAGCGCAGCAGCGCCTCGACGCCCGTGCAGTGGTTCGTGCGCAGGTCGATGCGCGGCTGGTAGACGAGCGAGAACTCGTCGTTCTCGACCGCATGCCTGAGCTGCGCCTCCATCTCGACCCGACGATGCAGCGACATGCTCATTTGACGCACGTACATCTGATAAGTGTTCTTGCCGCGCTGCTTGGCGCCGTACATCGCCATGTCGGCATGCTTGAGCAGCGTCTGCGCGTCGTCGCCGTCGCCCGGGAACGAGCTGACGCCAATGCTGGCGCTGATTTGGAGCTGCGAGCCGCTGATCATGAACGGTTGCGCCAGCGCCGCTTGGATTGCGTCGATCGTTTCAATGACCGTCGCCGCGCCGTCGCTCGGCTGTTTGACCAGCACGACGAATTCGTCGCCCCCGAGCCGCGCGATCATGTCGGAGCCCGATAGCGCATCGTGCAAGCGCGCCACCACGGCGCGCAGCAATAAATCGCCGACGTTGTGTCCGAGAGAATCGTTGACGTCCTTGAAGCGATCGAGATCGATGAACAACACGTGCAACGCCGACCCATCGGCCCGCGCCCCGGCAAGCAAGCCGTCCAGATGTTCGCGGAACTTCAAGCGATTAGGCAGACCCGTCAACGCATCGTGCGTGGCGAGGAAATGCAGATTGTCTTCGGCTTGGCGGCGCTGCAGGAAGTGGCTCATCTGGCTCACGATCGAGCGCGCCATGACCAACGCCTGCGGCTCGACGTGACGCCGCTCGCGCGAGTAAAACTGCGCCACGCCTACGACGATCGAACCCAGGCGCAGGGCGAACGAGAACGTCGTCGCGATGCCCGCCTGCGCGAACCATGCCGCGTCGCCGCCGTGCGATGCGTCGCTGCGCGACGTATGCCAGCGCGGTGCGGCCGGCGCGCGCTCCTCGTTCGTGACGCTCGGCGCTTGGGCGATCAGCCAAGCGTCGAGATCGCCGTCGATCGCCGCCGACGTGGCGCAGAGCAGTTGCTTGACCCCGGCCGGCGTGGGATAAAACGCACCGGCGTCCCAATCCATTCCGCGCACGATCGATTCGATCAAATGCCGACAAACGTCGAACTCGTTGCCGGCGGTGGCGAGGTACAACGTAAACGCGTGCTCCAGATCGCGCGCCCGCTCGATCGATTTCTGCTTCGTGATTTCGAGGGCGGTACCCCGCAGCGTGCGCGAGCCGGGTGCGCCGTAAGCGTGCCCAATTACCCGCAGCCAGCCGCGACGGCCATGCGCCGATCGATAGCGGCACTCGATCTCGAACGCACGACGCGTCGTCAACGTCGTCTTCGCCTGGTCGAGCACCATGCGCCGGTCCGGCGCATCGACCGCGCGCAGGACGGCCTTGAGCGCATGGGCCGACTCTCGCGTACCGAGCAGGCGCGCCATTTCCTTGGAAAGGTGAGCCTCGCTCTCATCGAGATTCACGCGCCAGTCGCCAAGATGCGCGATGCGCTGCGCTTCGGCGCGCGCCGCTTCGCTTTCGCGCAAGTCGTACGTGATCTTGTCGGCCAGCTTCACGGCGCGCGAGCGCGAGCTGGAAAGCGCGTACGCCAAACCCGCCAGCAACGCGCTGATGAGGAGCCCCGATGCGAGCGCGAGTTCGGGCAGGACGCGCTGCGTCCCGCTGAGCGCTGCCGGATCGGCGGAAAAATCGATGACCCAACGCCGGCCCGCGAACGGTTGCTCGGCGCGGCGCTGCAACAGCGCGACCTTGACCGAATGCGCCGCACGCGGCGCATTCGGCACGACGACAGGGGCCGCACGCCCGGCCGTGCGCGACGAGCCTGCAGAAAATGTGGGATAAGCGCTCGCCGCCCCGTCGACGCTGTCATAGAGCAATGAATCTTTCGATACCGTCTTCGGCGGTTCGCGCATGCTGCCCGCGTCGTAGATCTTGAAGTCGATGACGCGCAGCGTATGTACGCTCAGCAATCCACTCATCATGTCGTTGATGCGAATGCCCGCCCCCACCGAACCGATATACGCGCGGCGGCGCTGCGCGACCGTCTCGGTGGGCATCCCTCGAAAGTACACCGGCATGCGCATCGCGAGACCGACGAACTTGGCGCCGCGGTCGTCGAGGATCATGCGCCCACTGCTGATGGGCTCGCCCGAGTCGCGCACCGCCTGCATTGCAGCGCGACGCTGCGGCTGCGCGTCCATATCGAGCCCGACGGCTTCGCGATTGGCGGCCAGCGGCTCGAGATAGGTCAGTACGTCATAGCTGTCCCGCATCCCGGGCGGGTGAATGGAGAAGTCGATCCCCGCTTGCCGCAAGATCTCGTCCTTGCGCTGTGCGTCCACGAACGCCTCGACGTTCGCCGCGCGCAGATACGTTGCGTAATTCAACGTTTGGAAACCCGGATACCGCCCGGGCAAATCCAATCCGGCGACGAAATCACGAAATTCGTCGCGCGTCACATTTCTGTCCTCGCCAAACAGCGCGCGCATCGTCACGAGCACATCGGTATAAAGCCGAACGCGCACGGCAATTTGCTGCTCGACGCTGCGCGAGTCGTTGTCGAAGCGCAGGCGCGCTTCACGCTCGACGAATTGCTGGCAGACCGAAAAAACCGCTACCGTTGCGGTCACGGCGAGCGCAAGCACGCCGAGCGCGAATCCCTGCGCATACCAAGCGCGGCAGGCATGCCTCATCCGTTCCAAGAGTGCTTGCACAACGTTTCCCCTAAATCCCGTGCTACCGAACGAGCCATGCCGTCCGAAACACGAGTTCGACGCGCGTACCCACCCGCGCGAAGCCCCTATCGGCCACGCGTCTCGGGTCGGCTATGCACGCCGCCTATTCCGTTAATCGATTGCCGGCTGGTCGGTCGCCCGACGCACCCTATTCCGGCACACACGCCCGATTAAGCGAGCGATTAAATGGCGCGGCTACCGTAGGTCCTCGTCGGACGCCGCAATTGACGTGATTTCTTCTAGGCTCTTTTGTACGAGGATAGGGGCCAAGAACATTGATACAAGTCAAAGAAACCCTATTGTAAGAAACCCGCACCCGCCACATGGAGGTGTGGCACGTAGACGTCCATACACCAACTGTGGTTTTAAAGCGTAAAATCGAGCAACAATTACCGTTAAAACAGATGTCTCATTCCAAGTGAAACGACTGTTTGAGAATTTGAGCTCGAAGCGGGAAGGGAAAATAATTGTGCGCGTACGCCGCTGCTGGCACGCAACATAACCGCGTTTAAATACACATCCGTGCGTTTCGACAAGGCGTAATCGATACCGCCCACGATTTGATTCCAATGCGCTTGCCCGAGTTTGGAGTAAGCGTA
>DATJJH010000106.1:0-62048 GCA_035492395.1 Trinickia sp.
TTGGGATTTGCGCGAGCATATTCCGCTCGCGCAGGCCGAGGAAGGCTTGAACATCAAACACGATATCGCGGTGCCGATCTCGCGAATCGGTACGTTCATCGAGGAAACCGACGCGGCGATTGCAGCGGCCGCGCCCGGCGCACGGATGGTCACGTTCGGCCACCTCGGCGACGGCAACCTCCACTACAACGTCCAAGCGCCGGAAGGCGGCGATGCTCGGGCCTTCCTCGCGCAGTATCAGGCGCCCTTGAACCGCATCGTCTATGACAACGTGCACCGACATCAGGGCACGTTCAGTGCCGAGCATGGCGTCGGTCAACTGAAAGTGGGCGAACTGACGCACTACAAATCGGACGTGGAAATGAATCTGATGCGTGCGATCAAAGCGGCACTGGACCCGCACGGATTAATGAACCCCGGCAAAGTGCTACCCTAAGCATCGTCGCCGGGCCGCATGGATCCGGCGTATCGTGCGTGCACATCGAACACGAGGCGCTCCGTGAAAATTCGCGTATTGTCCGACCTACACTTGGAGTGCGACGAGCCTGAGGTCATTCCTCATGCGCAGGCCGACCTCGTCATTCTCGCGGGCGACATTCACAATCATGCCGAAGGCATTCGCTGGGCGGCGGAAACGTTCGCGGACGACGCGCCTGTAGTCTATGTGCCCGGCAATCACGAATACTACGACGGCGAATTCGGCGCACTCGAGGTGGCGATGCGCGACGCCGCGTCGAGCGTCGATCACGTTCGGTACCTGAACAATGCGGCGCTGATCGCTCCCGACGGCCGTTGGCGCGTACTCGGCACCACGTTGTGGACCGACTTCGAGTTGTTCGGCGCGAGCCCTGAAGCGCTCGACGCATCGATTGCCGCTGCCGAAAAGGTCATGCTCGATTTCCGAGGTCCGATCCAAGTGACATGGCCGTCGAGCGCGAGCGCAACCGAGGCGCCGCGTCTATTCACACCCGCCGACACGCTTGCCTTGCATGCGCACGCGCGCAACTGGCTCGAACAAGAATTGGCCAAGCCGTTCGCAGGCAAGACGATCGTAGTCAGCCATCACGCGCCGCATCGCGACAGCCTGGCCGAACGCTTCGCGGACGATCTCGCCTCGGCCGGCTTCGTCAGTCATCTGGCCGATCTCGTCGGGCCACCCGTCGATGTGTGGATTCACGGTCACACGCATACGCCGTTCGACTACGTCGCTAATGGAACGCGCGTCGTCTGCAATCCACGCGGCTATGTCGATCGACGCCGAAATCGCCTGGAAAACCCACTGTTCGATTGGAACAAGATCGTCGAACTTTGACGGCCCGCACGAACGATAGCGCGCTACGACACAGCCCTCTCCTGCGCCGCGCGCAGGGGAATGTGCACTTCGATGGTCGTGCCCCGTCCAGAGGCCGACTCGATGCTGAGTTCGCCTTCGACGAGATAGGCACGCTCGCGCAATCCCGCCAGCCCGAACGAGCCTGGTTTGCGCGGCCGCGCGGGGTCGAAGCCGATACCGTCGTCTCGGACCTTCAGAACGACTCGATCCTGCCCGCGCGTGACCCGCACCTCGACGTGCGAAGCACGCGCATGACGCGCAACATTCGTGAGCGACTCCTGCAGAATGCGAAACGTCGCCGTGGCATAGGGCTCGTCGAGTTCGAGGTCGGCGGGCTCGACGGTCAACTCGCATTGGACGCCGCTACGTTGCATGAAGCTCTGCACGAGCCACTGCGTCGCGGCCACCAAGCCCAGGTCGTCGAGCACGAGCGGGCGCAGGTCCGACGCGATACGTCGTGTCGACGCAACCGCATCGTCCAGCAGCGACCGCATGCCGGTCAGCCGGCGCTCCATTTCCTTATCGACGGGTTGGCCCGCAACGAATTCACGCAAGCGGTCGGCTTCGATTCTCGAGGTCGCCAGCGTCTGCGCAAGTTCGTCGTGCAGTTCGCGCGATATTCGCCGCATCTCTTGCTCCCGCGCGGAACTGCCGATCGCCGCCACCTCGCGCAGCTCCTTCTGCGATAGAACGAGTGCAGCCTCAGCGCGCTTGCGCTCGGCGACTTCGCGTAGCAGATCGCGATTGGACTCCGCCAGTGCGGCCGTACGCGCCGCCACGCGCTGTTCGAGTTGCGCCTTCGCTTCGTTCAACTGAGCGGTACGCTGCTGCACGAGGCGATGCTCGGCGCGCTCCCGATCGAGCGCCTGTACGACTCGCGCGTAGAGCTTGATGTTGTCGAACGTCAGCGCGACGAGAACGAAACTCGATGCAATGAGGCCGTAGATGCGTCCGGCATAAAAGCCGAGATCGAAGCGCGCGTGATTGAAGACCGCCGACAGTGCGATATCGAAAATCCAGGCGCAGAGCACCACGATCATCCAGAGATCGAGCAAGGTGCGAGCGCGCCGGGCGATCAACGCCGCCAGCGCGACGAAGTTCAGCGCCCAAACGACGGATACGACCCAGACAATGGCGCCCGCCTCATGCGAGCCGCGCATGATCGATGGCAACCAAGGGTGACCGGCGGTAGCGATCGCGGTCATGACGCATGCCGCCGAGACAGCCAGGACGATGCAAGTCAGCGCTGGGCGCCAAGGCGCCGCTGAGCGCCTGCCTTCACTGGGCGAGCGAGCGCGCGCGTAGCCGATGATGGCGAGTGGAAATACGCCGTGCCATATCATGTAAAGCCACGCTGTGGTCTGAGGGCCGCCACCGAGCACCCCTGTCGGCGCGAATAAACCAGGGAACGACAGCGTATGCGCGATCGCCATGCAGGCGCAAAAGAGATAGCCGCCTGCCAGAAATAGCAGCGGCCGCCAGAACAAAATGCTGTACTGCCCGATGAACAAAGCGGCCGTCAAGAGATCGCAGACCGCGAGCGCCGATTGATAGATCGGCACAAATGCCCAGACGGGCGTGAGATGGGTCTTGGCGAAGGGCGCCAACGCGACGAAGACGATGACGGACCCCGCCACCGCGCCAAGCGCAAGCAACCGTTCTCGGCGTGCGGGTTGCAACGTCGAAATGAATACCCGCGCTTCGTCGGTCGACTCGCCCAAATTGGCCCCCGCATCCGCTTGCATGCGCCTCCGGCGTCACGCGTGATCGCCATATTATGGGACGCGACCACCGGTGAGGAAAGCGGAAACTACGAAACCACTGGGATTCGAGATGTGTGAGCGTGGCTAGCCACGATTTGCGCCGCGAATGCTAGCTAACGTGCTTGGCGATGAAAAACGCTGCAGCCACGAGGAGGGCGCACGACCCGATGATGCGCCAAGTCAGCGCGTGCAAGGACTTCTCGATATGAGCGAATGACTTCTCGACACCTGCGAACGACTTCTCGACCCCGGCGAACGACTTCTCGACCCCGGCGAACGCCCTTTCAAAGGTGGCGACCGCCGCGTTGAGATCCGCCTTCGTGGCCATATGGTCTAGACGAGTTTCGATCCTCGCAAGGCGATCGCGCGTTTCGAGGTGTGCGCCTTCGAGCGCTGAGATTCTGGCTTCCATACGGCCATCATCTCCGCCCCCGCCGCCCCTGTCAATCCGACGGCGCGAGGGCGGTGACACGAGCGCTTCCGCGTGGCCACCCAGGTCAGTGACTGTCCCCATCGACGGGCTCCTTCAGTTGCTGCGACGTTCTATCGAATGATCCCACGGGATCGTCAAGCAGTATGCCTGTCTCAAAAGGAACGCTCTTGCGCACCCGGGGTCTGCCGAATGGCGATGCACCGCAGCGCCTCGCTGCAATATATGGAAGGGTGTTGTATCTTGGTTTCAGCGGGACGCGCTCTTGCGGCGCTCTTGCAGCGGGACACACGCTCCGAAAAGCAAAAAGCCCAGTCTTGATGACTGGGCTAAGTGCTTGATTCGTTTGGTCGGAGCGATAGGATTCGAACCTACGACCCTCTGATCCCAAATCAGATGCGCTACCAGGCTGCGCTACGCTCCGACGAATCATCGATTCTAGCCGGACTGAGCGCCTGAGGTCAATCGCCGCGACACGCTGACTTTCGTCGAGGTTCGGCTTGCGGCGCTCGAGTTCGTCCCCTAGCCGTTTTGCATCCGGTGACCGATGGCGCAACCGCGCCCCAAGCTAAAGGAGGCAACGACATGGAATTGATTCTCTGGCGTCATGCGGAAGCCGAGGACTCCGCCACGAGCGACGCGGCCCGGCAGCTCACCACGCGCGGCCGCAAGCAGGCGCAAAGCGTCGCAAAATGGCTTAGGCATCGCCTGAGCCCCGACGCGGTGATCCTCGCGAGCCCGGCCGCGCGCACCGTACAGACCGTCGAAACGCTGACCGATCAGTATCGCACCGCAGAACTCATCGGCCCGGGCGCTTCGCCCGAAGCGGTGCTCTCCGCCGCGGGCTGGCCCGGCGGCATCGGTCCCACCGTGGTCATCGTCGGCCATCAGCCCACGCTCGGCCTCGTCGTCTCGCAACTCGTGGCGGGCGAAAGCGCCGAATGGACCATCAAAAAAGGCGGCCTGTGGTGGCTCGCCAGTCGCGATCGCGGCGGCCCGGGCCAAGTCGTCGTCCGTGCCGTGCTTTCCCCTGACTTGACCTAGCCAAGATGAAACGCGCGTGTCTGTCGCGCGACATGTCATCGCATCGACATGCATTTGCCATGCAAACGTCATCGCCCGTTACTACATTGGCGAAGACCCAGCATTCCTTTCATAGTCATTAGGAACCAGGAACCCCCATGCGAGATCTGCCGACGCCCACCCTGCCCCTCGCTTCGATTCCGCTCGATTCGCGCCGCCGTCTGCCGCGCGAAAAAGAAACCGTCACACAAGAGCATCGTCTGCAGGTGGTCTGGGCGCGCACCGACGAAGAGCTTCGCGAAGCACAGCGCCTGCGCTATCGCGTGTTCGCGGAAGAGATGGGTGCAAGCGTGTCCGGCCCCGCCGGCCTCGACGTCGATGCATTCGACGCCTATTGCGATCACTTGATCGTGCGCGACCTCGACACCCTTCAAGTCGTCGGGACCTACCGCGTGCTGCCGCCGCATCAAGCCGCCCGTATCGGCCGCCTTTACGCTGAGGGCGAATTCGACCTTTCCCGCCTCGCCCACCTGCGCGCGAAGATGGTCGAAGTCGGCCGCTCCTGCGTGCACGCCGACTATCGCAGCGGATCGGTCATCATGTCGCTGTGGGGCGGCCTCGGCACGTACATGATGCAAAACGGCTACGAAACGATGCTCGGCTGCGCGAGCGTGCCGATGGCCGACGGCGGACACTTCGCCGCGAACCTGTACGAATCGCTGCGCGAGAACGCGATGACGAGCCCCGAGTATCGGGCGTTCGCCCATACGCCGCTGCCGGTCGAGGAATTGCGCACCGGCGTGCGCGTCGCGCCGCCGCCGCTCGTCAAAGGCTATCTGCGCCTAGGCGCGAAGATTTGCGGCGCACCCGCCTGGGACCCCGACTTCAACTGTGCCGATTTTCTGACGCTGTTCCGCCTGTCGGACATCAATGCGCGCTACGCGCGGCACTTCCTCGGCTGAACCGGCCGGCTGCTCGCAGCCGAAGCGTGACTCGCGCTTCGGCCGTGACATGATCATTCGTCCGTATAGATGACCCGATAGCGAATGCCGACCTTCTCCCACTCCGCCGCCTCTTGAATCAAGCTGTAGTCGGTCAGTGGGTTGCCCGCCACCCACTCGTTCGGCAAGCGCACCTCGTAGCCGCCGTTCGACTTCTCCACGCGGATGCCGGGCAGACCGACATCGGTACGGCGCCGACACAGCAACGCCGCTAGGCGCAAGCAGAACAATAGCGGCCATTCGACTTCGCGCGCTTGCGAAAGCTTGCCCAGCTTGCCGGCATGGCCGAGGACGAGCGCGGCCAGCCGAGCTTGATCCGTGCGCGAGAAGCCCGGCATATCGGCGTTGCTCGCGATATACGCGGAATGCTTGTGGTACGCGCTGTGGGAGATCGACAAACCGATTTCGTGCAGCGCGGCCGCCCACCCCAGAAACACGCGCGCTTCCTCCAAGCGCTCTCGATCGGTTTCGCCGAGCTGATCGTAGAACCCGACCGCGAGATCGCCGATCCGCTCTGCCTGCGCCCGATCGACGCCGTACCGGCGCATGAACCCTTCGACGGTCACGGCGCGCATGTCTTCGTGCTGCGTGCGGCCCAGCAGATCGTAAAGCACGCCCAGGCGCAGCGCCCCGTCGGTCGTATCGACGTAATCGATTCCAAGCTCTTCGAAAACGGCCAGCATGATCGACAAGCCGCCTGCGAGCACCGGCACGCGATCGGGTTTGAGCGCTACCAGCTTGAGCCGATTGACGTTCTCGGCCTTGATGAGCGCGCGCTTGAGGCGTTCCAGCCCTCCTCGCGAAATGCCGTGACTAATGCCCGGATCGTTGAAGCCGTTGGCTTCGACAAGTTCCGCCAACGCACGCGCGGTTCCCGACGAGCCGATCGCCTGGTCCCAACCCGCATGCTTGTATTCGCGCGAGATGATTTGAATTTCGCGCTTGGCGGCAAGCTCGGCTTGACGCATCGTGTATTCGTCGACGTTGCCGGCCGGAAAGAACGCTCGGCTGTGGCTCACGCAGCCGATGTAGAGGCTTTCCATCACGAGCGGCGTATAGTGCTGGCCGATGATGAACTCAGTCGAGCCTCCGCCGATGTCGACGACAAGGCGCTTGCCGGAAATTGCCGGCACCGAATGCGCGGCGCCCGCGTAGATCAAGCGAGCTTCCTCGCGACCAGCGATCACTTCTATCGGAAAACCGAGCGCGCTTTGCGCTTCACCGAGAAACTCGGGCGCGTTCTTGGCGACGCGCAGGGTATTGGTGGCGACCGCGCGCACATGGTCCGGATGAAAATCGCGCAGCCGCTCGCCGAAGCGTTTGAGCGCATCCCACGCCCGCACTTGAGAAGCGCGATCGAGCATCTTGTCGGCCGACAACCCGGCCGCGAGCCGAACCGGCTCGCGCAGCGCATCGACTTGATAGATTTGCGCGCCGGCAGGCGTTTCCTCGACGCGGCCGACGATGAGCCGAAAACTGTTCGAGCCGAGATCGACCGACGCAAGAAGGTGCGGGGTATTGGGCATGAGGAAAGCAAGCTCTCGTTAGCAGGGACGAACGGCCCGGTGCGATTCGCCTGGGCCCGCGCGGCGCCGTTCAAAAACGCCATTTTAAGCAAATAGTATTTGGTCTCGGTGGACGATTGCGGTCTTACGTGCGAGAGCGCCGGCCATCGAACCCCGGCGCGAAGCGTGCTGTATCACTTTTCGGCCTCAATGTTGCACCAAATGTCCGTAGAATAAGTGACAGTATGACTTTTCATCGCATCGACACCGAATTATGAGAATGTCCGAGCGCCCGTTCATTTCTTCATCCGACCCCTCTCATTTGCTGCCGATGTCACTGCGCTACCCTCTGCTGAACCGCGAGTTAGGCATTCTAGACTTCAACGAACGCGTCCTTGCGCAAGCCGCCGATCCCTCCGTGCCGCTGCTCGAGCGGTTGCGTTTCATCTGCATCACGAGCAGCAACCTCGACGAGTTCTTCGAAGTGCGCATGGCGGGACTGCAGGAGCAAATGCGCGACAATCCGGGCACCCTCGCGCCCGACGGCATGTCACTGCAGCACGTCTACGATCTCGTCGTGGA
The DNA here is from genome assembly GCA_035492395.1 of Trinickia sp. GTDB lineage: Bacteria > Pseudomonadota > Gammaproteobacteria > Burkholderiales > Burkholderiaceae > Trinickia. The sequence continues at coordinate 7,638 of DATJJH010000106.1, forward strand.
GCGCGCGCACAAGCTCGTGAACCGTCAGTATGCGATGCTGCACGAGACGGTGCTGCCCGCGCTCGAGCAAGAGGGCATCTATTTTCATAGCTGGGAAACGTGGACCGAGGCGCAGACCGAATGGGCGCGCAGCTACTTCGTCGACGAGCTGTTGCCCGTGCTGACGCCGATCGGCCTCGATCCCGCGCACCCGTTTCCCCGCGTGCTGAACAAGAGCCTGAACTTCGTCGTCGAACTCGAAGGCAAGGACGCATTCGGCCGCCAAGCCGTCATGGGCATCGTCCAGGCGCCGCGTGCACTGCCGCGGCTCGTGCACATGCCGCAGGGGCTTTCGGGTTTCGCCTACGGCTTTGTGCTGCTCAGCTCGTTCATGCAGCGCTTCGTGCACGAGCTGTTCCCGAATCTCACCATCCGCAGCTGCAACCAATTTCGCATCACGCGCAACAGCGAGTTGTTCGTCGATGAGGACGAAATCACGAACCTGCGCGTGGCCCTCCAAGGCGAGCTGCCGGCGCGCCACCTCGGCAACGCCGTGCGCCTCGAAGTGTCGGCCGATACGCCTCCGCACCTCGTGCGCCGATTGCTCGACGAGAGCGGGCTGAGCGAAAAAGATTGCTATCGCGTCGAAGGCTCCGTCAATCTAGTGCGGCTCATGCAGTTGCCCGACCTAGTCGATCGTCCCGATCTGAAATTCGTCCCCCACGTGCCGGCCACCCCGCCCGTGCTGGCAAATGCGGCGAACCTCTTCGACACGCTCGATCAGGGCGACGTTCTGCTCCATCATCCGTACGAGAGCTTTCAGCCCGTACTTGAACTGCTGCTGCAGGCTGCGCAGGATCCGAACGTCGTCGCCATCAAGCAGACGATCTACCGCACGGGCACCGATTCGCCGTTGATGGACGCGCTCATGCAAGCGGCGCGCAACGGCAAGGAAGTCACGGTCGTCGTCGAACTGCTCGCGCGTTTCGACGAAGAAACGAACATCAATTGGGCATCTCAGCTCGAGGCCGTCGGCGCGCACGTCGTCTATGGCGTGGTGGGCCACAAGTGCCACGCCAAGATGATGCTGATCGTTCGTCGCACGACGCACAACGGCAAGTCCACGCTCAAGCGCTACGCGCACCTGGGCACGGGCAACTATCATCCTCGCACGGCGAGGCTGTACACCGATTTCGGCCTCATGACGGCCGACCAGCGCATCTGCGAAGACGTCCATCATGTGTTCCAGCAATTGACCGGCATCGGCGGCGAACTGACATTGCACGAACTCTGGCAATCGCCATTCACGCTACACCCGATGCTCGTCGAGGCGATTCGCACGGAAGCCGACAATGCGCGCGCGGGGAAAAAAGCTCGCATCGTCGCAAAGATGAACGCCCTGCTCGAGCCGACCGTCATTGCCGAACTGTACGAGGCCTCGCAAGCCGGCGTGAAGATCGATCTGATCGTGCGCGGCGTCTGCTCATTGCAGCCGGGCGTGCAAGGGCTTTCGGAAAACATCTCGGTCCGCTCGATCGTAGGGCGTTTCCTCGAGCATCATCGGATCTTCTATTTCTTCGCCGGCGGCAAGGAGCGCGTCTATCTGTCGAGCGCCGACTGGATGGACCGCAATTTTTTCCGCCGCGTGGAAGTGGCCTTCCCGATCAACGATCGGCGCCTGAAACGGCGCGTCATCGCCGAGGGGCTTTCCGTTTTGCTCGGCGACAACCAATCGGCCTGGGTCATGCAAAGCGACGGCCACTACCGCCGCAGCCGCCCCGGCAAAGCCTCGCGGAACGCACAGGTGGGTTTGTTGTTGAAATTCGGCTGCTGACCCGCCGGCTACGTTCGCCCGCCGAGCAAAAGCGGCCAACGCTCGGCGCGCCGCACCGATCGACGAGCAATCGGCGCGGCCAGCTTCGCCCTACGCGTGCGCCGGCTGCCGGCGCATCGTGCGTTGCGCGGGAAAGCGCACGCTGAACGTGCTGCCCCGGCCCTCTTCGCTCTTGACCTCCAGCGTCGCATCGTGCCGCTGCAGCACATGCTTGACGATGGCAAGCCCGAGCCCCGTGCCGCCCGTATCGCGCGAGCGGCTTCGATCGACCCGATAAAAGCGCTCCGTCAAGCGCGGAATGTCCGCGGCGGGGACGCCCAAACCGGTATCGGTTACTGAAAACACGGCCTCGCCGCCGACCTGCTTCCACACGACGTCGATCGAACCGCCGTCGGGCGTGTAACGAATCGCGTTCGTCACGAGATTGCCGAGCGCGCTCAAGATTTCCGTCTGCGCGCCGGACACCGTCAAACCTTCATCGGCCGTGAATCCGAACTGGTGGCGATCGCCGGACAGATTCGCGGCATCTTCCCGCAAGTGCGAGATGACGGCGCGCATGTCGATCGCGCGGTCGCTGGGCGGCTTCGCATCGCCTTCCAGCTTCGCCAGCACCAGCAAGTCGTCGACGATGTTGCGCATGCGCGAAGCCTGCTGGTCCATGAGCTCCAAGTAGCGATCGCGATCGGCTTGTTGGAGCGGGATTTCGCGCATCGTTTCGAGAAAACCCGACAGCACCGTGAGCGGGGTCTTCAGCTCGTGTGAGACGTTCGCCACGAAGTCGCGGCGCATCGCATCGGTTCTTTCGAGTTCGGTGATATCGGCCGACAGCACGAGCTTACGATTTTCGCCGTACGGAAACACCTGCACGGACAGCACGTTCTGCCGTTTATCTCCCATGCCCCGCATGATCAGCATTTCATCGTACAGATGCGAACTCAAGTAGCGCACGAAATCGGGCTGACGCACGAGATGCGTGATGTGCTGGCGCAGGTCGCGCTTCGCGTCCAGGCCAAAGTGCTGCTCGGCGATCGCATTGCACCATTCGATCTGATCGTGATCGTCGAGCATCGCGACGCCGTTCGGGGAAGCCTGAATGGCCTGAATGAAGCGCGAATGCTGCTGCTCGACTTGGCGCACCTGAGCGTGCCACCGCTTCGCGAGCTTGTGCAACCGGTAATAAATCTCGCCCCAGATGCCGGGCGCGCTCGGCACTTCGCCGTAGACCGGTGCATCGAGCAGACGCCAAAGGCGCTCGGTATGATAGGTCGCAAACAGCGTTTGCGCGACAAGCGCCGCGGCGGCGACGATCAAGGCGGTCCGCACGCTCGTGACGGCCGCGATCCCCGCGCAGACGAGCGCAAGCAGCAGGAGCGATACGATCGAGCGCGCCCAAATGATGTTCATGGCGTTGTCGGTGGATCGAATGAAAGGCGCGTCGCGACTTCCCGCGCGACGCAACCGGCGGCGCGTTACGCGCTCTTGGCGAGACGATAGCCGCTGCCGCGCACCGTTTCGATCATAGCATCGCATCCCGCCGGCTTGAGCGCGGCCCGCAGGCGCTTGATATGCACGTCCACCGTCCGCTCTTCGACGAACACGTGGTCGCCCCAGACTTGGTCGAGCAATTGCGTGCGGCTATGCACGCGCTCGGGATGCGTCATGAAAAAGTGCAGCAGCCTGAATTCGGTCGGACCGAGATCGAGCTTGATCTCGCTGCCGGACGAATTCGCGGCGACGCGATGCGTGGCCGGATCCAGCTTGAGCCCGTTGATCGCGACGACGTCTTCCGTCAACTGGGGCGCGCGCCGACGCAGGACGGCCTTGATGCGCGCCATCAGCTCCTTCGGTGAAAACGGCTTCGTGACATAGTCGTCCGCGCCGATTTCGAGGCCGAGCACCTTGTCCTGCTCGTCGCCGCGGGCCGTCAGCATGATGATGGGAATGTGCTTCGTGCGCTCGTTGTTGCGTAAATCGCGCGCGAACGCAATGCCCGACTTGCCCGGCAGCATCCAGTCCAGCAGTACGAGATCGGGCAGCACGTCGCTGATCAGCGCCTGCGCCTGCTCCGCGTTGTAGGCGCGAATGGGGCAATGGCCCGCGTGCTGCAGGTTCACGGAAATCAGCTCGGAAATGGCTGGCTCATCTTCAATGATGAGAATGCTGCTCGGCATCGTCACCTACCTCTTGATACGGTCAATACGATTAACTAAGGGCTTCGCGCTCGAGGGCGTCGCGCGACTTATGGCGCACGTCGGTGCCCTTCACGATATAGATGATGAACTCGGCGATGTTCTTCGCGTGATCGCCAATCCGCTCGATGGCCTTCGCGATGGTCAAGAATTCGAGTCCCGCCGAAATCGTGCGCGGATCTTCCATCATGTACGTCACGAGCTTGCGCACGAATGCGCGGAATTCCTCGTCGATCGCCTTGTCGTCGCGCACGATCTGCGCGGCCGCCACCGTGTCGAGCCGAGCGAAGGCATCCAGCGCGCGGCGCAGAATCGACACGGCCATGTCGCCGGACACCTTGATCTCGGCAATATTCACGGTGCGCGCCGCGCCGTCTTCCATCAAGCGCTTGACGCGCTTGGCGATCTTCTCGGCCTCGTCGCCAGCGCGCTCGAGGTTCGTGATCGTCTTCGAAATGGCCAGCAAGAGGCGCAGGTCGCGCGCGGCCGGCTGGCGGCGCGCGATGACATTGCTGCACTCTTCGTCGATCACGACTTCCATCGTGTTGACCGTTTCCTCGGCCGCGATCACCTGGTCGGCGATACCCGCGTCGAATTCATTCAAGGCCTGCATCGCGCGCGTGATCTGCGCCTCGACGAGACCGCCCATTTCCAACACCTTCGACGAGACCAGATTGAGGTCCGCGTCGAATTGGCTCGACAGATGCTTGTCCGACATCGCTGCCTCCTTAATTCATCAGCCGAAGCGGCCGGTGATGTAGTCCTCGGTTTCCTTGCGGACCGGCTTGATGAAGATCTTTTCCGTATCGCCGAACTCGATCAGCTCGCCCAGATACATGTACCCCGTGAAGTCGGAGCAACGCGCCGCTTGTTGCATATTGTGCGTCACGATGACGACCGTGTAATCGTTTTTCAACTCGGCGATGAGTTCCTCGACGCGGCCTGTCGAGATCGGGTCGAGCGCCGAGCACGGTTCGTCGAGCAGCAGCACTTCTGGGCGGATCGCGATGCCGCGGGCGATGCACAGACGTTGCTGCTGACCGCCCGACAGGCCGTAGCCGCTCTGGCTGAGCTTGTCCTTCACTTCAGTCCAGAGCGCCGCCTTCGTCAACGCCCATTCGACGCGGTCGTCCATCTCCGAGCGCGAGAGCGATTCGAACATCTTCACGCCGAATGCGATGTTGTCGTAGATCGACATCGGAAACGGCGTCGGCTTTTGAAAGACCATGCCCACTCGCGCGCGCAGCAGGGAAATGTCGCGCTTGGTCGTGAGCAGGTTTTCGCCGTCCATCATGATCGCGCCTTCTGCGCGCTGCTCTGGATAGAGGGCGAACATCTTGTTGAAGGTGCGCAAGAGGGTCGACTTGCCGCAGCCCGACGGTCCGATGAACGCCGTCACCTTGCCCTCGGGAATGGCAAGGTTGATGTTCTTGAGCGCGTGATACTTGCCGTAGAAGAAGTTCAGATCCTTCACTTCGATCTTCGGCGCCGCGGGTGCGAGCGGGCGCTCGCCTGCAGCCGGTTCAAAACCGACGGGAGCGGCAGGACGCTCGACTTGGGAAAGGTGACTTTCAGCCATGTTCATGATTGGGCGCTCCGGGGCTTTACTTCTTGCCGAACATTGCACGCGCGAGGATGTTCAATCCGAGCACGCCGAGAGTAATCAGGAAAACACCGGCCCACGCGAGCGATTGCCACTGCGGGAACGGACTCATTGCGAATTTGTAGATCGTGACGGGCAGATTCGCCATCGGCTGGTTCATGTCGACCGAATAGAACTGGTTCGACAAGGCCGTGAACAGCAGCGGCGCGGTCTCGCCGGCGATTCGGGCGATCGCGAGCAACACGCCCGTCATCACGCCCGCAAGCGAGGCCTTGAGCGTGATCGACAGCACCATCTTCCACTTCGGCACGCCAAGCGCAAACGCTGCCTCGCGCAACGCATTGGGCACGAGGTTCAGCATGTTTTCGGTCGTGCGGATCACGATCGGAATCTGCAGCAGCGCAAGCGACACCATGCCGGCCCAGCCCGAAAAGTGCCCCATCTTCGCGACGACGATCGCGTAGACGAACAAGCCCACGACGATCGAAGGCGCCGACAGCAAGATGTCGTTGATAAAGCGCGTCGTGCTCGCAAGCCAGCCCTTGCGGCCGTACTCGGCAAGATAGACGCCGGCGAGCACGCCGATCGGCGTCCCGAGCACCGTGGCGGCGCCGACCAGCATCAGCGTGCCGACGATTGCGTTGGCCAGACCGCCCCCGTCCGTGTTCGGCGGCGGCGTCGATTGCGTGAACAGGGAGAGCGACAAGCCGCCGACGCCCAGGCTCAGCGTGGTATAGAGAATCCACACGAGCCAGAGCAGACCGAACGCCATCGCGGCCAGCGACATCGTCAGGGCGATCGCATTGACGGTGCGGCGGCGGCGCTGCAGGCGATCGCGCGTGGCGGCGAACACTTCGGGGCTCGCCGAACCGGGGATGTGCGTCGAGGGGCCGCTCATTTCGTGCCCTCCGCCTTCTCGAGACGCAGCAGCATCAGCTTCGAAATCGCCAGCACGATGAAGGTGATGACAAACAGAATCAAGCCAAGCTCCATCAATGCCGAGGTATGCAGGCCGGGGCCCGCTTCGGCGAATTCGTTCGCCAGCGCCGACGTAATGCTGTTGCCGGGGGAAAACAACGAGACGTTGTCGAGCAGATTCGTGTTGCCGATCACGAACGTCACGGCCATGGTTTCACCGAGCGCGCGGCCGAGGCCAAGCATGACGCCGCCGATGACCCCGCTCTTCGTGAACGGCAGGACGATCTTCCACATCACTTCCCACGTCGTGCAGCCGATACCGTAGGCGGATTCCTTCAGCAGCACGGGCGTGACTTCGAACACGTCGCGCATGACCGAGGCGATGTACGGAATGATCATGATCGCGAGGATCACGCCCGCGCAAAGAATGCCGATGCCGATCGGGGGGCCCTTGAACAGTGCGCCGATGATCGGCAGCGGCCCGAGGACCGCGCCGAGCGGCTGCTCGAAATACGTCGCGAAGATCGGCGAAAACACGAGCAAGCCCCACATGCCGTAGACGATCGACGGAATGGCGGCGAGCAATTCGATGGCGATGCCGAGCGGGCGGCGCAGCCAGACCGGCGAGAGCTCGGTCAGAAACAGCGCGACGCCAAAGCTGACGGGCACCGCGATGATGAGTGCGATGATCGAGGTGGCGAGCGTCCCGTAGACGGGCACGAGCGCGCCGTAGACGTCGCTGGGCGGATCCCAATCGGAGGTCCACAAAAAGTGCAGGCCGAACTTTTCGATCGTCGGCAGCGATGAGACGATCAGCGAAACGATGATGCCGCCCAGCAGCACCAGCGTGACGATCGCGGCCAGGCGCGCGAGATTGCCGAAGATGAAGTCGCCGAGGCGGCTCGGCGCGCGCTGAGCGTGCTCGGCCGGCGCGGTCGACATGAGGCGAGTGTCGGACATGTGAACCCGTATGCTGTTGCCGCTGCCCGGATGGCGCGGCCGATGGGGCCTTGCCCGGCAAAGCGCATGCGCCTTGCCGGGCCTTTCCTTCTGACTACCTACTACGTGTTGCGTACTACCGCATCAAGCCTACTTACTCGGCAACAGGCTTGCCCGAAGCGTCTTTCACGTTCGCCTTCCATTGCTTCTCGATCTCGGCCGTCACCGACTTCGGCAGCGGGATGTAGTCGAGCGAGGTCACGGCGTCGCTGCCGTTCTTAAAGCCCCAGCCGAAGAACTTCAGGGCTTCGGCGCCTTGTGCCGGCTTGTCCTGTGCCTTGTGCAGCAACACGAACGTCGCGCCGACGATCGGCCATGCCTGAGCGCCCGGCTCGTTCGTCAAGATCTGATAGAACGACTTGCTCCAATCGGCGCCCTTGGCGGCAGCCGCGAAGGTGTCCGTATCCGGCGTCACGACCTTGCCGTCGTGGTTTTGCAACTTCGTGTAGACCATGTGGTTTTGCTTCACATAGGCCCACTCGACATAGCCGATCGCGCCCGGCAGACGCTGAATGAACGCGGCGACGCCATCGTTGCCCTTGCCGCCCGTACCGGTCGGCCAGCTCACCGTCGTGCCTTCGCCCACCTTCGACTTCCATTCCGGGCTGACCTTCGAGAGGTAGTTCGTCCAGATGAACGAGGTGCCCGAGCCGTCGGCGCGGCGCACCACGGCGATCGCCGTGTCCGGCAGCTTGACGCCTGGGTTCAGCTTGGCGATGGCCGGGTCGTTCCACTTCGTGATCTTGTTCAGGTAGATGTCGGCCAGGACTTCGCCCGACAGCGTCAGCTCGCCGGCCTTGACGCCCGGCAGGTTGACGGCCGGCACCACGCCGCCGACCACCGTCGGGAACTGGAAGAGGCCTTGCTTTTCGAGCTCGTCGTCCTTGAGCGGCATGTCCGAACCGGCGAAATCGACGGTCTTCGCTTCGATTTGCTTGATGCCACCCGACGAACCGATGCCTTGATAGTTGACCTTGCCGCCGCCCGACTTGACATAGGAATCGGCCCACTTCGTATAAAGCGGTGCGGCAAAGGTGCTGCCCGCGCCGGTGATGTCGGCGGCTTGCGCGGAAACGGCGAAGAGCACGCCGGCCAGGCCAGCGAACGCGGTTTGCATCAATTTCATGGAAATAATCCCCCAGTGGTGTGGTCGTGTTTGCGCGACACCGCGAAGATTAGGTCGTTACTGTGACAGTAATATGACTGTCGATGAAGGGTACATGACGCCTTCCTTTCTAAACGAAAGGTTCGCCATGCAATTCGCGTAGGATGCGGTGAATTAGGGGAAGATGCAAGCAAACACGTTACGCGCAGCAGCACAACGGTAGACGAAAAACGCTGCCGAGGCAGCGTTTTTCTGTGGGTGATTTCAGGCGATGCCGTTCATGAGGTGGACTGCTCCACCGCGCGCGCGATCTCTTGCGCGTGACGCACCGCCGCGTCCCGCTGGCTCGCCTCGACCATCACGCGCAGAACGGGCTCGGTGCCCGAGGCGCGAATCAGCACGCGCCCTGTACCGTCGAGGGCGCGCTCGGCCTGCGCCACCGCCTGAGCAATGGCGTCGCTCTTCTTCCAATCGGCGCCGGGCCGCATCCGGACGTTGATGAGCTGCTGCGGGAACAGGGCGACACCTTCGAGCAATTGCGCGAGCGTACGGCCGCTGCGCTTGATCGCCGCGAGCACGAGCAACGCGGAAACGATGCCGTCTCCCGTCGAATGCCGATCCAGCGACAAAATATGCCCGGAGCCTTCCGCGCCCAGTTGCCAGCCGCGCTCGCGCAACTGCTCGAGCACGTACCGGTCGCCCACCGCCGCGCGCACGAACGGCACGCCCTCGCGCGCCAGCGCGACTTCCACGGCCATATTCGTCATCAGGGTGCCAACGGCGCCGGGCACACGTCCCTCGGTGGCCATGCGGTCCTTGACGAGGACATAGAGCAATTCGTCGCCGTTGAAAAGCCGACCCGATGGGTCGACCACTTGCAAGCGGTCGGCGTCGCCATCCAGCGCGATGCCCAGATCGGCCTTGTTCGCGCGCACGGCCCGGACCAATGCGTCCGGTGCGGTCGCACCGACGCCGTCGTTGATGTTGAAACCGTTCGGCGCAACGCCGATCGGCACCACCTCGGCGCCGAGCTCATGAAAGACGTGCGGTGCAATGTCGTACGCCGCGCCGTGCGCGCAATCGACGACGAGTTTGAGCCCGTGCAAATCGAACGACGCCGGAAACGTGCTCTTGCAGAACTCGATATAACGCCCGGCCGCGTCGTCCAAGCGCCGAGCCTTGCCGAGCTGCTCGGAGCTCGCGCAGACTAGCGGCTGCTCGAGCTGCTCCTCGATGCGCAGTTCGACTTCGTCGGGGAGCTTGTTGCCGTCGGCGCTGAAGAACTTGATGCCGTTGTCGTAGTACGGGTTGTGGGACGCGCTGATGACGACGCCCGCCGCCAAGCGCAGCGCCCGCGTGAGATAGGCCACGCCCGGAGTCGGCATCGGGCCGGCGAGCATCACGTCCACCCCCGCGGCCGAAAACCCCGATTCGAGCGCGGCTTCGAGCATGTAGCCCGATACGCGCGTGTCCTTGCCGATCAACACCGTCGGCCGCGACCCGGCGTTCGCCCATCGGTCGGCCTGCGCCAGCACTTTGCCGGCCGCGTAGCCCAGCCGCAACACGAAGTCGGGCGTGATCGGCGCCTCGCCCACCTTCCCCCGAACGCCATCTGTGCCGAAGTAACGACGTGCCATCCTTGGATCCTTTTGCTCTCGAGTGTATTGATTCGTTTGTTCTGTCCGTCAGCGAACGGCGTCTTGCGCCTCGCGAACGGCGGCCCATACCTTCAACGCGTCGACGGTTTCCGCGACATCGTGCACGCGGACGATCGCCGCCCCCCGCTCCGCCGCACAGACGGCCGCCGCCACGCTCGCGGCCACGCGCTCGGCCGGGGTACCGCGCCCGGTCACCGCGCCCAGCATCGACTTGCGCGACATGCCGGCCAAGATGGGGAACGGCGCTTCACCCGCGGCAGGCGTCGGCGCGCTTTGGCGCAAACGCGCCAGCAGCGCGAAATTATGCTCGCGCGTGGCCTTGCCGAAACCGAAACCCGGGTCGACGCAGATCCGTTCGCGCGCGATGCCGGCTTGCGTCAACGCTTCGACGCGCCCCCGCAGGAACGCGCGCACGTCCTCGACGACGTCTCCATAGTCGATCTCGCCGCGCTGCATTGTCTGCGGCTCTCCGAGCATATGCATGACGCACAGGCCGCAGTTCGTGCCGCGCACCGCATCGACGGCGCCCGGGCGGCGGAAACCCCAAATGTCGTTGATGAGATCGCCGCCTGCCGCCAGCGCCGCGCGCATGACCTCGGGCTTATAGGTGTCGATCGACAGCGGCACGCTCAGGCTTGTAAGCGCCTCGACGATCGGCACGACGCGTTCCAGCTCCTGCGCGAGCGGGACGGCCGGCGCGCCGGGGCGCGTCGATTCGCCGCCAATATCGACGATGTCCGCGCCGTCCGCCAGCATGCGTTCGGCCTGACGCAGGGCGTCGTCGCGCGCGGCGTAACGCCCGCCATCCGAAAACGAATCGGGCGTGACGTTGAGGATGCCCATGACGAGCGGGCGAGAAAACGTCAGCGTGAAGCGCCCGCAGACGAGCGGCTCGGGGATAGCGGGGCGAAGGGGCTCAGGAATCGACACGGTACGACTGCCGAAGAAAACCGCAACATCAAAAAATACGGGCCGGTGCTTGGCGCACCGACCCGTCGTTCTTAGGGTAGCCGCTTCAGGCCGGCGCAGTCGCGCTGCCCGGTCGTACTTCCGCGCCGGCGCCGCCGCTGCCGCCCGACGACGCATCGGTCGACGGGACACTCTTGGGCGAGCGCGGCGGACGGCCTTCCATGATGTCGTTGATCTGATCGGCGTCGATCGTCTCCCACTCCATCAACGCGGCCGTCATGGCTTCGACCTTGTCGCGATGCTCATCGAGCAGGCGCCGCGCGAGATTGTATTGCTCGTCCAGCAGGCGACGAATTTCCGCATCGACCTTCTGCTGCGTCGCTTCCGAGATCGTCCGCGTAAAGCCGCGGCCGAACGGCGACGCGTCGTTTTCGTCATCGACGTAGACCATCGGCCCCAGTGCGTCGGTCATGCCGAAACGCGCCACCATCGCTCGCGCCGTCTGCGTCGCCTTGTTGAAATCGTCCGACGCGCCCGTGCTGACCAAATTCAGGAACAGCTCTTCCGCCACGCGGCCGCCGAACAAAATAGCAAGCCGATCGAGCAAGTAATCCTTCGAATAGGTTTCGTTGTCGTGTTCGGGCAGCTGCCACGTCACGCCCAGCGCGCGACCGCGCGGAATGATCGTGACCTTGTGGACCGGGTCGGCCTTCGGGAGCAGCTTTGCGACGACGGCGTGACCCGATTCGTGGTACGCCGTCGCGCGCTTCGCATCCTCGCGGATGACGGCGGACTTGCGCTCCGGCCCCATGAAAATCTTGTCCTTCGCGTCTTCGAAGTCGAGCATTTCGACGATGCGTTTGCCGCGGCGGGCGGCGAACAGCGCAGCCTCGTTGACGAGATTGGCGAGATCGGCGCCCGAAAAGCCCGGCGTGCCGCGCGCAATGACCGACGCGTCCACGTCGTTCGCGATCGGCACCTTACGCAGGTGCACCTTGAGAATCTGCTCGCGGCCGCGGATATCGGGCAGGCCGACATAGACTTGGCGGTCGAAACGGCCCGGGCGCAGCAGCGCCTTGTCGAGCACGTCGGAGCGGTTCGTCGCCGCGATCACGATGACGCCCGAATTCGCTTCGAAGCCGTCCATTTCGACGAGCATCTGGTTCAGCGTCTGCTCGCGCTCGTCGTTGCCGCCGCCCATACCCGCGCCGCGATGACGGCCGACCGCGTCGATTTCGTCGATGAACACGATACACGGCGCATGCTTCTTGGCTTGCTCGAACATGTCGCGCACGCGCGCCGCGCCCACGCCGACGAACATTTCGACGAAGTCCGAACCCGAGATGCTGAAGAACGGCACCTTCGCTTCGCCGGCGATGGCGCGCGCGAGCAGCGTCTTACCGGTACCCGGAGGGCCGACGAGCAGCACGCCGCGCGGGATGCGCCCGCCAAGCTTCTGGAATTTTTGCGGGTCGCGCAGGAAATCGACGAGTTCGGAGACTTCTTCCTTCGCCTCGTCACAGCCTGCAACGTCCGTGAAATTGATCGCGTTGTTGTTCTCGTCGATGAGGCGCGCTCGAGATTTGCCGAACGAGAAGGCGCCGCCTTTGCCGCCCCCCTGCATCTGCCTCATCATGTAGAACCAGAACCCGATGATCAGGATCGTCGGCCCCAGGTAGTAGAGCGCCGAAACGAGTGCGTTCGGCTCGTCGTCAGCCTTGCCGCTCACCTGGACGCCGTACTTCATCAGATCGCCGACCATCCAAATGTCGCCCGGCGACACGATCTGGTACTTTTGACCGTCTGCTGGAGTGACCGTCAGATTGCGCCCTTGAACGATAACGTTCTTCACCTTGCCGTTCTTGGCGTCGTCCATGAACTGCGAGTACGAAACGCCTTCCTGAACGCGGGGCTTGTCGAACTGCTTGAACACGGTAAACAGCACCAGTGCGATGACCAGCCACACTGCTGCCTTCGAAAACATGTTGTTGTTCAAAGCCCACTCCTTCCTCATAGACGGGTGCCTACATTTTCCTTGCGGCACACCAAAGCATTCTAATCCAGTAGGCTAGCCCCTGCCATAACGTTTCGCTACCACGAAAATAGCGTTTTCGGGCATGCCGCCGACGTTTTCGGCGTCGCGGCGGGGCAAAAACCGCCTTCACTGCCGCCCTATCATCCGGGCCGCTTCAAAACCTTGCCCAAAATGAACGTTTCGGCCGACTTGTCTCGCGACGCCTTGGGCTTGCGGGCGGCGACGATCTTGAACTGGCGCTTGAACTTCTCGACGATCTGGCTGTAGCCGCTGCCGTGAAAGCATTTCACGAGCAAAGCGCCTTCCGGCTTCAGATGCGCCTGTGAGAATTCGAGTGCGAGATCGCAAATATGTTCGATTCGCGCCGCATCGGCGACGGCTACGCCCGACAGATTGGGCGCCATGTCGGAAATTACAAGGTCCACGCGGCGATCGCCGACAACTTCCTCCAGCTGGGCGAGCACGCTGTCCTCGCGAAAATCGCCCTGGATGAAGTGGACGTCGGCGATCGGTTCCATCGGAAGAATGTCGAGCGCGATGATCGTGCCGTCGATCCCGCCTTCGCGCGCTGCATCGCGCCGGGCGCCCTGCGCAAGTTTATTGCGGGCGTACTGGCTCCAGCTCCCGGGCGCCGAGCCCAGATCGACGATGACGTGCCCGGGGCCGATGAGCTTGTCCTGCTCGTCGATTTCCTTGAGCTTGTACGCGGCCCGCGCGCGGTACCCCTCGCGCTGGGCGAGCTTCACGTACGGGTCGTTGATGTGATCGTGCAGCCACGATTGATTGAAGCGGTTTTTTGCCATCGAAAGGTCGTCTATTGCTGCGTCGAGCAGCACTTTTACTGCGCCCAGCCGCGCTTTTGGCGGATAATACGCGTTTTGCCGGCGCGCCGTCCGGTCCCGCCGGCCCTGGTTCGGCCGGCCGGATCGTCCACGCATCCACTCGCGCGGCCGGCCCTATTTTAGTCGAGTCGTTCACCACCCTATGCCCGCCCTCAAAGTCTCTCCCGCCCAACGCGCCGATCTGCGCTCCCAGGCCCATGCGCTCAAACCGGTCGTGCTGATCGGGGCCGAAGGACTGACCGACGCCGTGCTGGCCGAGATCAAGGTCCATTTGGCCGCGCATGAACTCATCAAGATTCGCGTGTTCGGCGACGAACGCGATGCGCGTGTCGAGCTCTACGAATCGATCTGCGACACGCTGGGCGCCGCACCCATCCAGCACATCGGCAAATTGCTCGTGATCTGGAAGCCGCAAGCCGCGCCAGCCGCAAAGCCTGCCGGTGCACGAGGCAAAACGGCGATGCCTACGGCGCGCGAAGCGGCCGCCGATTCGGGCAAGCGCGGCACCGCACCGCGCGTCGTCAAGGTCGTCAAGCAATCGCAATCGAACACCGTGCGCCGACCCAAGGCGCAAAAGGTGGTCGTGCGCGGCAACGAGCGCGTGACGGCAGGCGGCACGGTCAAGCGGGCGAAAAAGCGCCAAACGAGTGCGAAGCGTCAGCATCAAACGGCGAAGTAACCGGGCAAACCGTTCCGGCGGATGGAGCCGCAGGCGGTGTGCGCCGCCGTTCCGGCTCAGGCCGCGGCGCCCGCCGCTTCAGCGGCCCGGCCGTGAGGTCCCGCCGGCAGCATCCAGACCAGCGCGAGGCCGATCAGCGTCTCGACGAGGTAAAACAGGCTTGCGACGCCATGGAGCAAGCCGAAGCGCGCGGCATAAGGCGAATGTGCAAGGTCGAGCCCCGATTCGCGGGCCGTCGAACGTAGCGCGTCCATAAACGGCTGCAAGCCGAAGTACCCGATCAGCACGCACAGCAGCATGCCGGCCACCAGCCATCGCAGCCGCCGATACTCCGACACGCCACGCCGCACGAGCACATTGCCCAGTGCGAGCGACAAAATGCCGCAGATCACCCCGACAAATGCCTCGATGCGAAACAGTCGAGCCGCGACATCGCCCGCGACCGAGCGCTGCAGCATGGCGAACAAGGTGGGGGCGACGACATAGCCGATCGTCAGCGCGCTGCCGACCCAAACGAAGGCCAGCAGGCGGAATACGCGATGGGGGGCGGAAGACACGAAGTACGCTCGCCTAAATGATTAGACCGAGTTAGACGTAGCGCACCGACATGATTTCGTACTCGCGCACGCCTCCGGGCGCTTGCACGGCCGCGACATCGCCCTCGAACTTGCCGATCAGGGCCCGAGCGATCGGCGAGCTGACCGAAATCAGACCGTGATCGATATCGGCTTCATCGTCGCCGACGATCTGGTACGTCACCTTGGAACCGGAATCGAGGTCTTCGAGTTCGACCGTGGCGGCGAATACGACGCGGCCCTCGGCGTCGACCGTGGCGGGGTCGATGACCTGCGCGGCGGCCAGCTTCGATTCGATTTCGGCGATGCGCCCTTCGATAAAGCCCTGTTTTTCCTTGGCGGCGTCGTACTCGGCGTTTTCCGACAGATCGCCTTGCGCGCGCGCTTCGGCGATCGAATTGATGACGGACGGCCGCTCGACCGATTTCAAACGCTGCAGTTCGTCGCGCAGTTGGTCGGCGCCTCGCTTCGTCAAAGGAATCGTGCTCATAGACAGATCAGTAAACAAAAAACGGCAATCAAAAAAGCACCGCGGTTAAGTGCATCCCGCCTGATAAGACGCCCTGGCGGGATACCGCTTAACCGCGGCACGTGGGGTGTGATGCGACCCCAGCTTGAATGGAGTGATCGAAGGCCTAGTTTAGGCGACCATGTAGTCCTTGTAAATCATAGACTTCCAAGTTCTTCAGGTACCGCAGGCCTTCGACCGCGGCGCGCGCGCCCGACATCGTCGTGTAGTACGTGACTTTGTTCGCCTGCGCGCTCATGCGAATCGAACGCGAATCGGCGATCGCCGCGCGCGTTTCGTCCACGGTCGTGAACACGAGCGCGATCTCGCCGTTCTTGATCATGTCGACGATGTGCGGGCGGCCGTCCTTCACCTTGTTGACGACCTTGACCGGCACACCGGCCGCCGCGATCGCCGCGGCCGTGCCCTTCGTCGCGACGATCGGGTAGCCGAGTTCGTGCAGCATGGACGCGACTTCGACCGCCTTCGGCTTGTCGGCATCCATGACCGTCAGCAGCACGGTGCCCGATTCGGGCAAGCGTGAACCGGCCGCGAGCTGCGACTTGAACAATGCCTCGCCGAACGTCTTGCCCACACCCATGACTTCGCCCGTCGAGCGCATCTCCGGTCCAAGCACCGGATCGACTGCCGGGAATTTCACGAACGGGAAGACGGCTTCCTTGACGCTGAAGTACGGCGGCTCGATTTCCTTCGTGACGCCCTGCTGCTCGAGCGACTGGCCGACCATCGCGCGCGCGGCGATCTTCGCGAGCGGCAGGCTCGTGGCCTTCGACACGTACGGCACGGTACGCGACGCGCGCGGATTCACTTCGAGCACGTAGATGACGTCGTCGACCTTGCCGTTCGCGTCGCGCACTTGCTGAATCGCGAACTGCACGTTCATCAGCCCGACCACATTGAGCGCCTTGGCCATGGCGGCCGTCTGGCGCTTGAGTTCCGCCACGGTCGCTTTCGACAGCGAGTACGGCGGAAGCGAACAGGCCGAATCGCCCGAGTGGACACCCGCTTGCTCGATGTGCTCCATCACGCCGCCGATGAACACGGCGCTGCCGTCGGAGATGCAGTCGACGTCGCATTCGATCGCGTCGTTCAGGAAGCGGTCGAGCAGCACGGGCGAATCGTTCGAGACCTTCACGGCCTCGCGCATGTAGCGTTCGAGGTCGCGCGGCTCGTGCACGATCTCCATCGCGCGGCCGCCCAGCACGTACGACGGACGCACGACGAGCGGGTAGCCGATTTCATCCGCCAGCGCGAGCGCTTCGCTTTCCGCGCGCGCCGTGCGGTTCGGCGGCTGGCGCAAGCCCAGGTCCTGCAGCAGCTTTTGGAAACGCTCGCGGTCTTCGGCCGCGTCGATCATGTCGGGCGACGTGCCGATGATGGGCACGCCGTTCGCTTCGAGATCGAGCGCGAGCTTGAGCGGCGTTTGGCCGCCGTACTGCACGATCACGCCGAGCGGCTTTTCCTTGTCGACGATTTCCAGCACGTCTTCGAGCGTCAGCGGCTCGAAGTACAGACGATCGGACGTGTCGTAATCGGTCGACACCGTTTCCGGGTTGCAGTTGACCATGATCGTCTCATAGCCGTCCTCGCGCATCGCGAGCGCCGCGTGCACGCAGCAATAGTCGAACTCGATGCCCTGCCCGATCCGATTCGGACCGCCGCCCAGCACCATGATCTTCTTGTTCGACGTGGGCTGCGCCTCGCACTCTTCCTCGTAGGTCGAGTACATGTAGGCCGTTTTCGTCGCGAATTCGGCGGCGCAGGTGTCGACGCGCTTATAGACCGGGCGCACGTTCAGCTCGATGCGGCGGCGGCGCACGTCGGCCGCACCCGCCTTCAGGAGCTTCGCGAGGCGCCGATCGGAGAACCCGCTGCGCTTCAGGAACAGCAGCTCGTCCTTCGACAAGCTCTCGAGCGTGCGGCCGGCCAGCGCCTTTTCGTTGCGCACGATCTCTTCGATTTGCGCGAGGAACCACGGGTCGATCGCGGTTTCCTCGAAAACTTCCTCGAGCGTCATGCCGAGACGGAATGCGTCCCCGACGTACCAAATGCGCTCGGGCCCGGCCTCGCCGATCTCGCGTACGACTTCGTCGCGGTCGAGCGTTTTTTCATCGAGACCGTCCACGCCCACTTCGAGACCGCGCAGCGCTTTTTGGAACGACTCTTGGAAGGTTCGGCCGATAGCCATGACTTCGCCGACCGACTTCATCTGCGTCGTCAAACGCGAGTCGGCTTCGCGGAATTTTTCGAAGGCGAACCGTGGAATCTTGGTGACGACGTAGTCGATCGTGGGCTCGAACGAAGCCGGCGTCTGCCCGCCCGTGATTTCGTTCTTGAGCTCGTCGAGCGTATAGCCGCAAGCGAGCTTCGCCGCGACCTTCGCAATCGGGAAGCCCGTGGCTTTCGATGCGAGCGCCGACGAACGCGACACGCGCGGATTCATCTCGATGACGATGATGCGGCCGTCGCGCGGGTTGATCGCGAACTGCACGTTCGAACCGCCCGTGTCGACGCCGATCTCGCGCAGCACGGCGAGCGACGCGTTACGCAGCAGTTGGTATTCCTTGTCGGTCAGCGTCTGCGCCGGCGCGACCGTGATCGAATCGCCCGTATGGATGCCCATCGGATCGAGGTTTTCGATCGAGCAAACGATGATGCAGTTGTCGGCGCGATCGCGCACGACTTCCATCTCGTATTCCTTCCAGCCGAGCAGCGATTCTTCGATCAGAAGCTCGCGCGTGGGCGACAGATCGAGCCCGCGACGGCAGATTTCCTCGAATTCTTGACGGTTGTAGGCGATGCCGCCGCCGGATCCGCCGAGCGTGAACGAGGGACGAATGACGATCGGATAGCCCGAACCGCCCGTTTGCCCCGCGATGTCGGCGTGGACCTTGAGCGCCTCTTCCATCGAATGGGCCGTACCCGACTTCGCCGAGCCGAGCCCGATCTTCGTCATCGCATCCTTGAACTTCTGACGATCCTCGGCCTTGTCGATCGCCTCGGGAGAAGCGCCGATCAGCTCGACGCCGTACTTGGCCAGCACGCCATGGTGGTGCAGATCGAGCGCGCAGTTCAGCGCCGTTTGGCCGCCCATGGTGGGCAGGATCGCGTCGGGGCGCTCCTTGTCGATGATGCGCTCGACGACTTCCCACGTGATCGGCTCGATGTAGGTGACGTCGGCCGTGTTCGGATCGGTCATGATCGTCGCCGGATTGCTGTTGACGAGGATGACCTTGTAGCCCTCTTCGCGCAGCGCCTTGCACGCCTGCGCGCCCGAATAGTCGAACTCGCAGGCCTGACCGATGATGATCGGCCCCGCGCCGATGATGAGAATGCTCTTGATATCTGTCCGCTTGGGCATAACGCTCTCGCTAATGTCTTTCTGATGTATTCGATGGGCGGCGGCGCGACGGTGCGCGCCGCGACGCGGCAATTAAGCGGCGGCGCTGCCGCGCTTGGCGTCCATCAACGCCGTGAAGCGGTCGAACAGGTAGCCGATGTCGTGCGGACCGGGCGATGCCTCGGGGTGGCCCTGGAAGCAGAACGCCGGCTTGTCCGTCAGCTCGAAGCCCTGCAACGTGCCGTCGAACAACGAAACGTGCGTGACGCGGGCGTTGGCGGGCAGCGTACTCGCATCGACGGCGAACCCGTGATTCTGCGATGTGATGACGACGCGGCCGTCGGCCAAATCCTTCACCGGGTGATTCGCGCCGTGATGGCCCGTCTTCATCTTGACCGTCTTGCCGCCGACCGCCAGGCCCATGATCTGATGACCGAGGCAGATGCCGAAGGTCGGGATGCCGCGTTCGATGAACGCCTTGGTGGCGGAGATGGCGTAATCGCACGGCTCCGGATCGCCGGGGCCGTTCGACAGGAAGATGCCGTCCGGGTTGAGCGCGAGCGCGTCGGCCGCGCTCGCTTGCGCGGGCAGGACCGTCACGTGGCAGCCGCGTTCGGCAAGCATGCGCAGAATGTTGTACTTCACGCCATAGTCGAACGCGACCACGCGGTATTTTGGCGTGCGCTGCGCCCCGAAGCCGGAGCCCAGACGCCATTCGGTTTGCGTCCACTCGTACGCCTTGGCCGTGCTGACGACTTTGGCGAGGTCCATGCAGGCGAGACCCGGGAACGAGCGAGCGAGTTCGATCGCCTTCGCTTCGTCGGCGCTGCCCGCCAGAATGCAGCCGTTTTGCGCGCCCTTGTCGCGCAAAATGCGCGTCAGGCGGCGCGTATCGATGCCGGCGATCGCCACGACGCCTTCGGCCTGCAGATAATCGCCGAGCGTGCGCTCCATGCGAAAGTTCGACGCGCGCGCGGGCAGATCGCGCACGATCAAGCCGGCTGCGTGCACCTTGGTCGATTCGACGTCTTCAGCATTCACGCCGACGTTGCCGATGTGCGGATACGTGAGCGTCACGATCTGGCGCGCATAGCTCGGATCCGTCAGGATCTCTTGATAGCCGGTGATCGCGGTATTGAACACGACTTCGCCGATGGTATGCCCGGCCGCGCCGATGGCATAGCCGCGAAAGATCGTGCCGTCGGCGAGTGCGAGCAGTGCGGGAGGAAATGACGGCAACACGGGAAGCTCCTTCAGGAACACCGCGCGCCGACCTGTTTATCCGACCATGCGATCGCTCGCTGCCGTTGCGTGGCGCAAGCTCGCACGCTGCGGCGTCGGATTCGGCGGTGCTCGAGGCGTCGATCCATTGACCGGATGCGCTCGAAGGGCACCGCTCGCGACGTCGAAGCGCGGCGGATGAACGGGATGAATGAGGTAGGCGCTAGGGTGCGGGTTGGATAGTGCAAACTTTCAAATTATAGCCGAAATACCCCTTCCCCACAATCTGAACCCGTCCCTCCCGCCCCGGCGTACGCTTCGCGTGCGGCCCGTGCATGCGGGGCGAGCGGGCGTCACAGACGATCCTACACCTGGAGGCACGCGCCGCAAATCCGGAGGCCCGCAGCCCTATTCGTCCGACGCATGGCGCCTCGGAAACGAAAACGCCGTCACTCGGTGACGGCGTCGCAAACAACGTGAGGTGAATCGGAGCGTCTACCGCGCGCCGCCCCCGCGGCACACGGCCACCTCGCGAGAGGCCGCTTATTTTTGCTTGGACTTGCGCGCCCCGGACGCGGCCTTCGGGCGGCCTGCCGCGACCTTCGACGCCTTTTCCGCCGGCTGGGACGAACCGGCGCGCGACTTCGTCGTCTTCCCGCCGTGGGCCGCTGCCTTGACGACGCGCGTCGTAGTGTGAGCCTTGGCGCGCTTATCGTAGCGCGATTTCGGCGTTGCATCGTCCGCTCTCGCATCGATTTTTTGAGCGCGTGCTCCGTCCGGCACAGCTGTCGCGATTTTTTGCGGACCCGGCTCTGCCGGCACGGCGCGACCGACCGGTACGTGCAGCACGATCACTTGACCGGGCATGGCCACCGAGCGATGAGTCCTGTTCCACGCCCGGACCTGGCCGACCGACACGCCGTAGCGCGCCGCGATAGCTTCCATCGACTGCTTCCGGCGTACGCGGATCAGCATCTTGCGCGTATCGGGAACATCGGGCTCGACGGCGAGGACGGCGCTTTCCGCCACGTCGGCGCTGATATCTTCGTCATCGTCGTCGCCGCGCGGCACCACGAGCGTCGAACCGGGCTTCAGACGCATGCCCGCCGGAATCTTGTTGACCGACATCAGCGTCTGAGCGTCCACGCCGATCTTTTCGGCCAGCGCCTGCGGGCGCGTACGCTCGGTCACCGTGTACGTGGTCCACGAAGAAAGCTGTCCGCCGAAGCTCTTGAGGTTGTGCTCGAACGCGCTTGCGTTGTCGAACGGCAGGAGAATCTGCGGCTGTGTCGCGCCGACGATCACGGGCTTCTTGAACGACGGATTGAGCGCGCGGAATTCGTCGGTGGTCATGTTCGCCAGCTTGGCGGCCACGTCCACGTCCATGTCGTGCGAGGTCGTCACCGTCACGAAGTACGGGTGATTCGGAATCGACGGCAACGTGAGGCCATACACCTGCGGATTGGTCACGATGTTCTTGACCGCCTGCAGCTTCGGCACGTAATTGCGCGTCTCGTTGGGCATGCGCAGGCTTTCGTAGTCGGTGGGCAGGCCCGCCGCCTGATTGCGCGCGATGGCTCGCTGCACGTTTCCTTCGCCCCAGTTGTAGGCGGCGAGCGCCAGATACCAATCGCCGAACATATCGTGCAAGCGAGAGAGGTAGTCGAGCGCGGCGCCCGTCGAAGCGAGCACGTCGCGGCGCTCGTCGAGCCACATGTTCTGCTTCAAGTTATAGGTGCGCCCCGTGCCCGGAACGAACTGCCACATGCCGGCCGCCTTGGCGACCGACAGCGCCTGCGGGTTGTAGGCGGACTCGATGAAAGGCAGCAACGCGAGCTCGGTCGGCATATGCCGCGATTCGAGTTCCTCGACGATGTAGTACAGATATTTCTGCGAGCGCTCGGTCATGCGCTGCACGTAGTCGGGACGCTGCGCGTACCAATTGGCCTGCATGTCGACGAGGTCGTTCTTCAGATCGGGAATCTGAAAACCGCGGCGAATTCGGCCCCACAGGTCCGAATCCGCGCTCGTGGTCAGCTGATCGACCGAGCTATTGTCGACATCGATGGTCTGCTTGGCGGCGGTGATGCGCAGGGAATCGGTGGTGGCGGTGGGGTTGGCAGCGTCGGAAGACGAGGAGGCCGTCGGTCCTTGGCTCGCGCACGCGGCGAGCATGAGAACCAATAGCGCACTGAAGATAAATCGCATGAACGTCTCTGCTTCCAAAGCTGGAAATTGCAGGCGATAGTACGAAACGGAATGGCTCGCGTCAACTGGAAAAGAGGGGAAAAAACCAGTCAAATCCATGACTTGCCGCGTTTTCTCCATCTTTCAGTCGAAATTTGCGCCGCATGCAACCCTTTCGCCAAACCTCAAAAAGACGAAAAACCGGCGCCTTGGGCGGTTTTCATCGCAAAAATAGGCCGTTGGGAGGCGTGGGCGACATCTTTCAATTAGAGGATTACGCGTGCGCGTGCCGAACAGCCATCGGCGCGTGCGCGTGCGCCATTATCGAAACCGGTTTTTCCACTCGCGCATCAACGTAAAAGCCCGGAGACGGTCCGATATCGACTCGTGTAACTGCTCGCCAAGCACTCGCTGCAGCGCGGGCGCTTCTGCGCGAAGAAACGGATTCACCGCCCGCTCATGCGCGATCGTCGTCGGCAGCGTCGGCACGTTGCGCTCGCGAAGCGCGGCGGCCTGGTCGCGCCAAGCGCGTAACTCAGCGTTCTCGGGGTCGCAGGCGAGGGCGAACCGGATATTCGACAGCGTGTATTCGTGGGCGCAATGCACGCGCGTCTCGCCGGGCAGCGCCGCCAGTTTGTCGAGCGACGAGAGCATTTGGGCTGGCGTACCCTCGAACAGCCGTCCGCAACCGCAGGCGAAGAGCGTGTCGCCGCAAAAGACGTGCGGCGACGCCTCAGCGCCGCCCGGCTGGTAGTAAGCGATGTGGCCGCGCGTATGGCCGGGCACGTCGATCACGTCAAATTCGAGACGGGGATGCGATAAACGGACGAGATCGCCGCCGGAAAGCGGGTGCGTGACGAGCGCAATGCCTTCCGCGGCGGGCCCGTACACGGGTATACGGGTATCGCCTATGAGTTCGGCGACGCCTCCGACGTGGTCGGCGTGGTGGTGCGTGAGTAAAATAGCGCTCAGTCGCCAGCCCCGCTCAGCGAGATACGCCCTGACCGGGGCCGCCTCGCCCGGGTCGACGGCGACCGCATCGCGCCCGTCCGATACGAGCCAGATGTAGTTATCCGCAAAAGCCGGGACCGGCACGTATTCGAGCGTATTCATAGGCGACGCACTCACCACGATGTCTGACCGACCGATTATAGACTGGCCCGCCTGGACCGAATCACCGGCTGGGCGTTACGTGCTGGATTGGGAGCAAGCGCAGCTCGACAGCCTCGTGTCGAACGTGTTCGGCTACCACGCGCTGCAGCTCGGCTTGCCGCAGCTCGATGCGTTGCGCGAGAACCGCATGCCTTGTCGCGCACTCGTGCTCGACGCGGCGAGCGGCGCGAGCGCGCCGTACACCTATCCGCGGAGGCCGCCGCAGCCGTTCGTCGCGAACCCATCCGACCCCGCCGGTGTCGCTGGGCGCTACGCGCCGGGCGTGCGCCCGACGCTTTGGTGCGACCTGCTCGATCTGCCGTTCGAGGCGCAAAGCGTTGACTTGCTCGTCATGCCGCACACGCTCGAGTTCACACGCGACCCTCACCGGCTGCTGCGCGAAGCCGAACGCGTCTTGATGCCCGAGGGCCAGCTCGTGATTCTCGGCTTTAATTCCTTGAGCTTATGGGGGGCACGTCATGCGTTCGGCAAGATGACCGGCCGCCCGTTCGTGCCGGCCTCGCACGACCTCATTGCGTTCACGCGTATCAAGGACTGGATCAAGTTGCTGGGATTCGAGCTTGAACGCGGACGCTTCGGCTGCTATCGTCCGCCCCTCGCCAATGAAAACTGGCTCGAGCGGTTCGCCTTCATGGAGGCGGCCGGCGATCGCTGGTGGCCGATTTTCGGCGCGGCCTATATGGTGACGGCAGTCAAACGCGTGCGCGGCATCCGGCTCGTCGGCGCCCTCAAGGCGAAGAAGCCCGTGCTGGCGCCGGGCCTCGCGCCGGCCGCGACGCACCAGACGCACCAGACGCACCAAACACCTAACCCGAGAATATGACGTGACTGACGTGACGCCCGAGTTCATCGAAATCTTTACCGACGGCGCCTGCAAGGGCAATCCGGGCCCTGGCGGATGGGGCGCCCTCCTCCGCTTCGGCGCGCAAGAAAAGGAGCTGTTCGGCGGCGAGGCGAATACGACGAACAACCGGATGGAGCTGATGGCGGTCATTGCCGCGCTCGAGGCGCTGAAGCGTCCCTGCAAGGCGATCGTCCATACCGACTCGCAGTACGTCCAGAAAGGAATCAGCGAGTGGATCCACGGCTGGAAGAAAAAGAACTGGATGACGGCGGCCAAAACGCCCGTGAAGAACGCCGATCTTTGGAAGCGCCTGGACGACCTCGCGGGGCTGCATCAAATCGATTGGCGCTGGGTCAAAGGCCACGCCGGCCATCCTGAGAACGAGCGGGCCGACGCCCTCGCAAACCGGGGCGTGACCGCGCTCGCGCAAAGCTGATCGGCCACTATCCCTATCGTTCGCCGGGCGCGCCACGCGCCGCGCCGTTTTGCACCGCTCTTTCACGAGACCCACGAACCATGCGTCAAATCGTTCTCGACACCGAAACCACTGGACTCAACGCTCGAACGGGCGACCGCATCATCGAAATCGGCGGCGTCGAACTCGTGAACCGCCGGCTTACGGGCAACAATTTGCACTTCTACGTCAATCCCGAGCGCGACAGCGATCCAGGCGCGCTAGCGGTGCACGGGTTGACGACCGAATTTTTGAGCGACAAGCCGAAGTTCGCCGAAATTGCCGATTCGTTGCGCGACTACCTGCGCGATGCCGAGCTCATCATCCATAACGCGCCGTTCGATCTGGGCTTCCTGGAAGCCGAATTCGCCCTGCTGGGCCTGCCGCCGTTCAGGGAGCATTACGCGAGTGTGATCGACACGCTTGTCCAGGCCAAGGCAATGTTCCCCGGCAAGCGCAATTCGCTCGATGCGCTATGCGACCGCTTCGGGATCAGCAACGCCCATCGCACGCTGCACGGCGCGCTGCTCGATTCGGAATTGCTCGCCGAGGTTTACTTGGCGATGACGCGCGGGCAGGAAAGCCTCGTCATTGACATGCTCGGCGAAGCGCCGGCGCATGACACGCAGGCCGCGGCGAGCCGCAAGACCGTGTCGTTCGAAGGCTTTGCCCTGCCGGTGCTGGCAGCGGACGACGCCGAGCTGCAAGCGCATGAGGCCCTGCTCAACGATCTCGATAAAGCGATGAAGGGCACGAGCGTTTGGCGACGGGAACCGGCGCCGGAGTCGGCCGCCGACGCGGTCGATGCGCGCGCCGCATAAAAATTGCTTTACGAGCGGCCGTGGGTCTGACATAATTCGAGGCTCTTCGGGTGGTTAGCTCAGCGGTAGAGCACTGCCTTCACACGGCAGGGGTCACTGGTTCGATCCCAGTACTACCCACCAGGATTAAAAGGGTAAAAAACCCGAAGAAACAAAGGGTTACGGCTAAACACCGTAGCCCTTTTTCATTTCTGCTCGCCGCCTCGCGCGGCGTTTTGAGTCCCGCCGAGTCCTGCACGCGTCCTACGGTTTTTGCTTGGTTCGCCCCGAGCGGGATTGCTCGGGCACTTAATTCTACCTTGCCGGACGCGCACGGCAGGGTGCTCCGTACCTTCCCGATCCCGCCGCGTCAGTGGCAAAATGTTTACACCAAAAAGACTGACGCGGCGGGGACCAAATGGCGGGCGCAGACTGGACCAGGACGAATCTGTTCGGCTTGGTGGAAAAATATCGGCGTGAGTTCGCGGCGGACGAGGAAACGCGCCTTCAGATAGCACAACAGGCGACCGCGATAGCGGCAGCGCGTATCGCCAGGAAAAACTAGCGACCGATTGAAGCTCCACGCGCCGAGTGTGACGTAATCTTCTGTCGCACATAAAAGAACGAAGGGGACTCGCTATGCAACTGCATGCCAAGCTATTCGCGACACTGGTACTCGCCGCAGTAACTGCCACACTTCCGTGCCGCGCGTTCGCCGATGGCCTCATTCAGAACGGGAATTTCTGGCTGACCCAATCTTCATCGTCCCACATCGACTACATCCTTGGATTCCTAGATGGGATGCGACTCGGCGCAAATTTTTCGCAGTGGAAATGGGACGTGACAAGTAAAGAAGGGCTTAGCAAGGCCAGCAGCGCCCTTGATTCCTACAACACGGAAGCCCAAAAATACATTTCGAACGTGACGGTCGGTCAGATTGTTGATGGTCTTAATCAGTTTTATTCCGACTTTCGGAACCGAAACATCATGATCCATGACGCAGTTTGGCTAGTCCTTGAGCAGATTTCGGGTGTGCCGGACGATCAACTGCACCTTGAAGGTTGGCGAAAATATAGCAGGTAGTACAAGCGCCCTGCCCTAGCTAGGCAAGCGCGAGCGCGTCCGTGCTGGATCGGATGACCCACGAGACGCGCCGAGGACGATTCGCCGGCTACGTGGGGAATGTTTTCGAGGCGGGCTGGAAATCCTTTCGCCCACACCTCGCCTGGTATGTTGCGCGCCCTTTTTTCGATTCGTGTGGTGACGGTTCCAATCGCGTCCCGTAGAGTCCTAGCGACGCGGGAATCTGCGTCAAAGGTGCGTGACTATTGGGTTTGGCCCTGCCTTCACGCGGCAGAGGTCACTCGATCGATCCCAGCACTACCGCCAGATTCCACGGGTACATAGGCAGCCCGCAAAGAAAGACCTCAGGGTTAAGCCGAGAGCCTTTCTTTTTCTCCACCCTCGAATCATCGCATCAGTTGTTTGCGCGCGATCAGCAAGAGTCCAAGCGTAGCGCCACGCGCTTGTGCAAATCCTACAGCCATGATAATTTTCGTCATGGCTGAAAGGAAGACGCACGACGAGCGCCACGTCATCACGAAACGGCGCGGTAACGGGGAATTGCGGCGCGAGGTCTGGGTTGATGCGAGTGGTCGAGTAACTCGCTACAACCTCGCGTACATCAACCACGAGATCTATCAAGGCGACAACGGACGGGTAATCGGCTACGACAACGCGCACGACTATCACCACCGACATTATTTTGGCCAGGTGGAGCCGGTCGACTTTGTCAGCTTTGAAGACATCGAGGACCAGTTCGCGCGTGACTGGACCGCATTGCGGAGCAAACCATGAGCAAGACTCAGATCGGCACTGGCACGGAAGCCGACTTCTTCGCGCGAGGCAAGCGCCTGGCGCGCCAAGCGGACCGCGGCGAGCGGCTCGCCGAAACCCACGTCGTAACGTTTGAAGACCCGGCTGAAGCCGCGCAATTGCTCACGCAGGCGCGCATCGGCGTGTTTCGCACAGTTAAAGCCGAGCCCGCCTCGATCACCAGTATCGCCGCTCGCCTGCATCGCGATCGCAGCGCCGTGAAGCGCGACATCGATGCATTGCTCGCGGCCGGACTTGTGTCTGTCGAAACAGCCGCAAACCCAGGCCACGGCACACAGAAAGTGGTGCGCGCCGTCGCGTCCCGCGTTGATTTGCATGTGCTGATCGATTGATCGCTCAGAAGCAGCGGATACAACTTCGACAAGCGTAAGCGCGCGCTTCGGGCCCGTCCGGCATTCGCGGAGCGCATAACAAAAAGGCCGCTCGAAAGCGGCCCTGGAAACCTGATGAACTCGCTCGCCCCGATAACTTCCAACTAGTCCGGCGCCCCAGCGAATTCAACGGCCTGATACTGCCGGTTATTCGCACACCATGCAACAAGGCTGACGCGCTCGCTTCCGACGTCTCCCCTGGCGCGCCAAAACTACTCCACCAACCCATTCGCCCCCGGCTGCGCCTCCCCGAGTTCCGCGCCCGTCTCCGGATCGTGCGTGCGATCCGACTTCAACCGCCGCTTCATCTCATCCAGCGTCGTTCGCTCCTTCTCGCTCAGTTGCACGGCCGCCGATCCGTCGCCGCCGTCGACAGGAATCGGCGGATCTTCGACAAGCTGCAACCCTCGCCCTTCGTTCCACGGCCCCCGCTCGGGCGGCGCACCGTGCGACATCTTGTAATAGGCGTCGGCGTACTGGGGATTCGGCGCCAACTTGCCCGGCGGGAAATTCGCCGTGATCGCATAAAGCGCCTTCTCGAACGACTTTTGATGCGACACCTCGCGCGTCATGAGAAAGCCCAGCGCCTCGCGCACCCCCGGGTCGTCCGACACGTTGATGAGCCGCTCGTAGATGATCTTCGCGCGCGCCTCGGCCGCGATGTTCGAGCGCAAGTCGGCCGTCGGCTCGCCGATCGTATCGATATACGCCGCGCTCCACGGTACGCCCGCTGAATTCGTGAGCGGCGTGCCGGCGCCATAGAGCACCTGCGTCACGTGGCTGTCGTTGCCGGCGCCGTTCAGCTTCCGATACAGCTCGGCCTGCGCATCGACGGCCTCCGCCAGCTCACCCTTCGCCCCTCGGTTGAGCATCGCGACGATCGACCCGATGATCTCCAAATGGCTCAGCTCCTCGGTCGCAATGTCGAACAGCATGTCCTTGCGACCGGGGTCTTCCTCAGTCACCGCCTGCGTGAAATAGCGCATCGCCGCAGCCAATTCCCCTTGCGGTCCGCCGAACTGTTCCAGCAGCAGATTCGCCAGCCCCGGGTCGGAACTGGCGACACGGACCGTGTACTGCAACCGCTTGTTGTGCACGAACATGGGACCCCCTTTTCGGTCGTGGATGAACGATATGCCGTCCGCTTCCGGCCGCAACGAGCATTCCCGCCGCCCAAACCCGCCCCCAAGTCGACCTTCAATACTTGACAGACTATCTTTAGATATATATCTTTAGATACACATCAGCACGACCCACTCACGATTCTCTCAAGGAGATCTTCATGCGCCACCCCTTCCAAGAAGGCCCCCGCGATCTCGACCTTTCCGACTTTCAGCCGGAGCACCGCCACACACATTCGCGTCGGCATCGCGACCACCACGACCACCATGACTCCTTCGATCACCACCGGCCCGAAGCCGGCCCCGACTACGGTCATTGGTACGGACATCGGCGGGAAGGCGCCGATCCGGGCTTCTTTCACGGCCGTAACCGAGGGCTCCGCGCTCGCCGCGGCGAGGCGTCGTTCCTGCACGAGTTGTGGCACGCCATCGGGCGGCACCGGCACCGCCACGGCGGCGGTGGTCCGTTCTGGGGCGGGCGCGGCGACAGCGGCTTCGGCGACGACGAAAGCTTCACGCGTGGCCGCAAATTTACGGGCGAGGACTTGCAGTTGATGCTGCTCGCGCTAATCGCGGAGCAAGCGCGTCACGGCTACGAACTCATCAAGGCAATCGAGACGCGTTCGAACGGCTTCTATGCGCCAAGCCCGGGCATGGTCTATCCTGCGCTGACCTATCTCGAAGAACTGGGTTTCGTCACCGTCCAGCAAGAAGGCAACCGCAAACGCTACGAGATCTCGGAGGCGGGCCGCATGCATTTAGCCGCGAACCGCGATCAAGTTGACATGATTCTCGCCAAGCTCAGCTACGTCGCGCACAAGATGGAATCGGTGCGGCGGGCCTACGCGGCGGAGCAAGAAGACGCCGACGGCGGCACCTTCGGTCGTGACGCAGGCAGCTGGCACCCCAAGCTGCAGCAAGCGCGTTACGCGCTGAAGCTGGCGCTGCTACGACGCATCGATGCGGATGATCTCGAACAACAGCGCATCGCTGAAATCCTGCTTCGCGCCGCCGCCGAAATCGAGGCAAAGCCGGCTGCGGGGCCGGCGCCGCAAGACTCAAAGGCTTGAGCGTGTCACGCGCGCGGCGGGCGAAGCGTCAAGTAAGACAACGGCGGTCCACGCGCACCGCCGTTCGAAAAACGGCACATCGACAAGGAATCGAATAACTATGTATGCCCTGCCCCAAGCGCGCGAGCGGCGCCTCATATGGCTGCTCGCGCTCGTGCAATTCACGCTCATCATGGATTTCATGGTCATGCTGCCGCTCGGCCCGCAGATCATGACCGCCTTCCACATTTCGCCGTCCAAATTCGCGGCCGCCGTCTCGGCCTATTCGTGGTGCTCGGGGCTGTCGGCGCTCCTGGCGGCGACATACATCGACCGCTTCGACCGTCGCAAGCTCCTGCTCGCCGCCTATTTGCTGTTCGCGGTATCGAACGTGGTATGCGCCTGCGCGACGAGTTATCCGCTGCTGCTCGTGAGCCGAGCCTTTGCCGGCATTACGGGGGGCGTGCTCGGCGCCGCCGTCATGGCGATCGTAGCCGACATCGTGCCGGTTCAAAGGCGCGGCGCCGCGACGGGCATCATCATGACCGGCTTCTCGATGGCCGCGATTGCAGGGGTGCCCGCGGGCGTGCTCCTCGGCGCGTACTTTCATTGGTCTGCGCCGTTTTGGCTGCTGGCGGCGCTAACGGCGACGATCGCCGTGATCACGGCGCGCATCCTGCCCCCGCTCACGGAGCATCTGGCCAGGAAGCCGCCGTCGCTGGCAGAGACGATGCCGGCGCTCGTGCAGTTGCTGACCTATCCGCGGCATCTGCGTGCGTTTGCCTTGACGTTCCTCCTCATGTTCGCGCACATGCTGGTGATCCCGTTCATCTCGCCGATGCTTGTGGCCAATCACGGCATCCTGCCCGGCCAAATCTCCTGGCTCTACATGGCCGGCGGCGCAGCCACGTTCTTCACCTCGCGCGCGATCGGCAGGTTGGCCGACCGAATCGGCCATCGTCTCGTGTTCCGCATTTTCGGCGTGCTGGCGCTCGGGGCCGTGCTTTTGCTCACGCATTTGCCTCAAGTGCCGTTCTCGATCATGGTGCCGGGCTTTGCCTTGCTTCTCGTCGTGTCCTCGGGCCGGATCGTGCCGATGCAAGCCATCCTAACGACCGTGCCCGACGCCCAGCATCGCGGGGCGTTCCTGAGCGCCAACGGCGCCGTGCAATCGTTAGGCACGGGCTGCGGCGCTTGGCTCGGCGGGCTCATGCTGTCCACCGATTCGGCGGGACATCTCGTCGGCTACGGCGTCAGCGGATGGGTGTCGGTCGCATTGGCTTCGCTTGCGCTGATCTGGGTGGGACAGGTGAGAGGCGCGGGCCCGCAAAGCGCCCCGGCGATTGCGCCGGCAGCGCCGAGCGCCGCGCCTGAATTGGCCGGGGAAGCCTGACGCGCAGGGGGATCACGCGCTACGCCGCCCGCCTCGCACCGTCGCACCGGCAGGTGAAACCGCTTCACCTTCGCCTTTGCTCGCCGCACGCCCGAGCACCGGCACGAGCGCCTGTCCCGTATGGCTCTCGCGCACGCGCGAGAGCGTCTCCGGGTCCGCGGCCGCGACGATCGCGCCGCCGCCCGCCCCGCCTTCCGGGCCCAGATCGATGATCCAATCCGCTTCGGCGATCACATCGAGGTCGTGCTCGATGACGACGACGCTATGGCCCGCATCGACTAGCCGGTGCAGCACGCGAATCAGACGCGCCACATCGGCCATATGCAAACCCACCGTGGGCTCGTCGAGCACGTAAAGCGTATGCGGCGCTTTTTGCCCGCGCCGCGTAACATCGTCGCGCACCTTGGCAAGTTCCGTCACGAGCTTGATGCGCTGCGCTTCGCCGCCCGATAGCGTGGGCGAGGGCTGCCCCAGCGTGAGATAACCGAGCCCGACATCCTTCATCAGCTGAAGCGGATGGCCGATGCTCGGCATCGACGAAAAGAACTCGACGGCCTCGTCGATCTCCATCGTCAGGACATCGCCGATATTCTTGCCGCGCCAAGTCACGGCAAGCGTCTCGGGATTGAAGCGCTGCCCGTGGCAGACATCGCAAGGCACCTTCACATCGGGCAAGAAACTCATGCCGATCGTGCGTACGCCCTGCCCTTCGCATCCGGGGCAGCGACCCTCGCCCGTGTTGAACGAAAAACGCGAGGCTGCATAGCCGCGTGCACGCGCTTCCAGCGTGTCGGCGAACAGCTTGCGGATGGTGTCCCAGACGCCGATGTAAGTGGCCGGGCACGAGCGCGGCGTTTTGCCGATCGGCGTTTGATCGACTTCGAGCACGCGGTCGATCGCTTCGAAGCCGGTGACGGACACGCACCCTTGCCAGCGGTGCGTCACGTCCAGGGGGGCGCGGGCGGTGCTGGCCGTGGCGCGGCGAATCTGCTGGGCTTGCGTCTTCGGTTGCTTCGCCGCGCCTTCCTGCGCGGCACGGCGCGCGCGCCGCGTGGCCGGCGACGACAGCACCGAGCGCCCGACCGCATCGAGCAGGTTCGTCATGAGTACATCGCGCGCGAGCGTCGATTTGCCCGATCCCGATACACCCGTCACCGCGACGAGCCGCGCGAGCGGAATGCTTGCCGTCACGTTCCGCAAATTGTGCAGCGACGCACCATGCACGGTGAGCCACCGCTCCGGCGTAGGCGCCTTCGCATCGGCCCGCACTTCGCGTCGCGCCTGCAACGGATGAACGATGGGCCGCGCGAGAAATTGCCCCGTCAGCGAATCGGGGTGTGCCGCGAGATCCTTCACGCCCCCTTCGGCCACGAGCCGGCCGCCGCGCTTGCCGGCGCCCGGCCCTACGTCGATGATGTGATCCGCACGCCGAATCGTGTCTTCGTCGTGCTCGACGACGACCAGCGTGTTGCCCTTCTCGCCGAGCTGATGCAGCGCATCGAGCAAGATTCGGTTGTCGCGCGGATGCAAGCCGATCGTCGGTTCGTCTAGAACGTAGCAGACGCCTTGCAAATTGCTGCCGAGCTGCGCCGCCAAGCGAATCCGCTGCGCCTCGCCGCCCGACAGGCTCGGGGCCGCGCGATCGAGGCTTAGATACCCCAGCCCCACTTCTTCGAGGAATCGTAGTCGGCTCGCAATTTCGCTGACGACGTCGCGAGCGATCTGCGCATCGCGGCCGCCAAGCTCGATCGTATCGATCCATTGGCGCGTGTCGGACACGGTCGCGCGACCGACGTCGACGATCGCGCGACCGTCGAACTCTACGGCACGCGCCGTTTCGTTCAGCCGCGTGCCGCCGCAGTCGGGACACGGCGTATCGCTCACGCCCTCGATTTCCTGCTCCTCCGACGGCAGGGTCTGTTCGCGTCCGCGCCCGTCGTCGGCGCCGAGCACCGTATCGTCGTACGCGGCGCGCTGCTCGCGCGTCAACGCCAGCCCGGTGCCGACGCAGCTCGTACACCAGCCGTGCTTGCTGTTGTAGGAAAACATGCGCGGATCCAGCTCCGGGTAGCTCGTCCCGCACTCGGGACAAGCCCGCTTGACGGACAGCACTTCCACTTCGCCGATTGCCACCGTCGAGCGTTTCGACGCGAGTGCGTCGGCCAAGCCGTCGAGCGGCGCGAGCAAATGAACGACGCCCTTGCCGAATTCGAGCGCGGCATCGAGCGATCGGCGAAGCTCGCTCTCGTTGTCCACCGAAACCACAAGGTCGGCCACCGGCAGTTCGATCGTGTGTTCGCGGAAGCGCTCGAGCTTGGGCCAAGGATCGACGGGCAAGAACTCGCCGTCCACTCGCAGATGCGAATAGCCGCGCGCCTTCGCCCACTTCGCCAAATCGGTGTAGACGCCCTTGCGGTTGACGACGAGCGGCGCGAAGAAGCCCACGTGCTCGCCGGCGTAATTGCGCAGGACGTGCGCGGCGATCGATTCGGCACTCTGCGGCGTGACGGGCGTGCCGTCGTGGATGCAGTGCTGAATGCCGAGCTTCACGTACAGCAGACGCAGAAAATGCCAGACCTCCGAGGTCGTCGCCACCGTGCTCTTGCGTCCACCGCGCGAAAGACGCTGCTCGATCGCCACCGTCGGCGGGATGCCATAGACGGCATCGACTTCCGGCCGCCCCGCCGGTTGCACGATCGAGCGCGCGTAGGCATTCAGCGATTCGAGGTAGCGGCGCTGTCCTTCGTGAAACAGGATGTCGAACGCGAGCGTCGACTTGCCCGAGCCGGACACGCCCGTCACGACGTTGAACTTGCCGTGCGGAATATCGACGTTCAAGCTCTTCAGGTTGTGCTCGCGCGCGTTGACGATGCGCACGACGTCGTCGCCCTCGACGGCGCGGCGCGAACGGGCCGCCGCGAGCGCCTTTTGGAGCGGCATGCCGGCTACCGTCTCGCTCGCCGCCTCGGCCGCACCGAGCGCTTTTTCGTACTGCTTCAACGCGCGCCCCGTATGCGACGCGCTGCACGCCTTGATTTGCTCCGGCGTACCGGCCGCGACGACGAGCCCACCTTCATCGCCGCCCTCGGGCCCGAGATCCACGATCCAATCGGCCGCGCGAATGACGTCGAGATTGTGCTCGATGACGATCAGCGAATGGCCGCGCGCGAGCAGCTTGCCGAAGGCGCGCATGAGCTTGGCGATGTCGTCGAAGTGCAGGCCCGTCGTCGGCTCGTCGAACATGAAAAGCCGCCCGCCCGGCGTCCCTTCCGCCCCGATCTTGCCGCCCGTCTCGGCGAGAAACCCGGCAAGCTTGAGCCGCTGCGCCTCGCCGCCCGAGAGCGTCGGCACGGGCTGGCCCAGCTTGACGTATTCGAGACCGACGTCGACGATCGGCTGCAATACGCGCAGCACGTCGGCGTCGTCGGCGAACAAACTCACGGCCTCGCTGACCGTGAGCTCGAGCACGTCGGCAACCGACAGCGCCCGAGCGGGCGAGCCGCGCTCGATCGTCACCTCGAGCACTTCCGCACGATAGCGACGCCCATCGCAATCGGGACAACGCAGGTACACGTCGGAGAGGAACTGCATTTCGACGTGCTCGAAGCCCGAGCCGCCGCACGTCGGGCATCGGCCATCGCCCGAATTGAAACTGAACGTGCCGGCCGCGTAGCCGCGCTGCAAAGCCAGCGGCGCCTTCGCGAACAGCTTGCGAATTTCGTCGAAGGCGCCCACGTAGCTTGCCGGGTTCGAGCGAGCGGTCTTGCCGATCGGCGATTGGTCGACGAACACCGCGTCGGCGATCAGTTCCGCGCCGTTCAGGCCACGATGCGCGCCCGGCGACTCCGTTGGCCGTCCTAGATGACGCGCGAGCGCCGGATAAAGCACGTCTTGGATCAGCGTCGATTTTCCCGACCCCGACACGCCCGTCACGCAGACGAGCCGCGCCAGCGGGATGTCGACTGTCACGTCGCGCAAGTTGTGCTCGCCCGCGCCTTCGAGCACGAGCCGAGGCGTGTCCGCATCCACCGGCCGCCGGGCCCAATGCGTTGCGTCCGCCACGCGCAATCGCGCGCCCAAATAATCGCCGGTAAGCGTATGCGCCGCGCGAATGTCGGCCGGCGTGCCGTCATAGACGACGTTGCCCCCGCGCTCGCCCGGGCCGGGCCCCATATCGATGAGTCGATCGGCCGCCAGCATCACCGATGGGTCGTGCTCGACGACGACGAGCGTATTGCCCGCATCGCGCAATCGCCGCATGGCCTCGACGATGCGATCGAGATCGCGCGGATGAAGACCGATGCTCGGCTCATCCAGCACGAACAGCGTCTTCGTGAGCGACGTGCCGAGTGCCGTGGTCAAGTTGATCCGCTGCACTTCCCCGCCCGAGAGCGTGCGGCTTTGCCGGTCGAGCGTCAGATATCCGAGCCCCACGTCGCACAAGTACCGCAAGCGCGTGCGCACTTCGGCGACGAGCAGCTTCAACGCGTCGTCGAGCAGTGCGCTCGGCAACGTGATTTCGTCGAAGAACCGCCGGATTCGCGCGATCGGCATCAGCATCAGGTCGTGCACGGTCAAGCCCGGCAGCGCCTCCAGTTGCGCGCGCGTCCACGTCACGCCGTGCGGCAGGAAACGCGCCCCGGGTGCGAGCACCGCATCGGCGTTGGCTTTCGTGCCCAAGCGCCACAACAGCGATTCCGTCTTCAGCCGCGCGCCGCCGCACGTCTCGCAAGGCGTATAGCTGCGGTACTTCGACAAAAGCACACGGATGTGCATCTTGTATGCCTTCGATTCGAGATAGTTGAAGAAGCGCCGTACGCCATACCACTCGCGCTGCCACTCTCCCTTCCAATCCGGCGAGCCGTTGATGACCCAATCGCGCTCCGCGTCGGTCAGCTCCGCCCATGGCGTCGTCGTGCGGATGCCTGAGCGCGCGCCATAACGCATGAGGTCGTCCTGGCACTCCTTCCACGCTGGGGTCTGCATCGGCTTGATCGCACCGCCGGCAAGCGTCTTTCGCACGTCGGGGATGACGAGGCCGAGGTCGACGCCGATCACGCGGCCGAAGCCGCGGCAGACGTCGCACGCACCGTAGGCCGAGTTGAACGAGAACAGGCCCGGCTGCGGGTCGGCGTAGCGCAGATCGCTCTCGGGGCAATGCAGCCCCGTGGAAAAACGCCAGATCCGCGGCGACGGCTCGATGGTCGTTGCGGCCGCGCGGGGGTCGGCATCGGCATTGACATCGGCATCCGGCAGCACATAGACGTTCACGCGTCCCGCCCCGCGTTTGAGCGAAGCTTCGATCGCTTCGACCACGCGGGCCTTTTCTGTCTTGCCGATGCGAAAGCGGTCGGCTACGACGTCGAGCACCTTGCGAGCGCCGGCCGGCGTCGCGACTTCGCGCTCCGCCTGCACGCGCGTATAGCCGCTCGCGGAGAGCCATTGTCCGACCTCGTCGGCGCTCGTTTGCTCGGGCAATTCGACCGGAAACGTGACGACGATTCGCTCGTCGCGCTCCGCCGTGCGGGCGACGAGTTCGGCGTAGATCGTCTCGGGCGTGTCATGCCGTACGCCATCGGCGGTCACTTTATCGAAAAGCTGCGCCGCGCGAGCGTAGAGCAACTTCAGATGATCGTTGAGTTCGGTCATCGTACCGACCGTCGAGCGCGAACTGCGGACGGGGTTGGTCTGATCGATCGCAATCGCAGGCGGCACGCCGTCGACCCGGTCGACCTGCGGGCGATCCATGCGGTCGAGAAACTGCCGCGCGTAAGCGCTGAATGTCTCGACGTAACGACGCTGACCTTCAGCGTACAAGGTGTCGAAGACGAGGCTCGACTTGCCGGAACCCGAGGGCCCCGTGACGACCGTCATTTCGCCTGTGCGCAGGTCGAGGTCGATATTTTTGAGATTGTGCTGACGAGCCCCGCGAATGCGGATGACGCCGGAAGTCATGAGACGTGTCCTTTCTACGCGCTAATCGAACGATGCACGCTCTCGTTTCGAGATGAGAAAGCGCGCCAGGGGTGCAATGATAGTCCCGCTTGGCCGAGTTGGCCGCTTCGCACGGTGGACGGATGCGCTTTGTTTGGCCGACAGCGCGGCCGGATTCTTGGCGAGCGCGATTGGTCGCGGTCGAGCGCGCAAATTAGTGACAGCCACTGACGAAAATCCGCACACATGGCCGGCGCCGCCAGGCCGACCGTCTATGGGACCGCGTCGGTATGTTCGCCCGACAACGCAGCGGTCACGCGAGCCCTCAGCACGGGCACGAGTTCGCGCTCGAACCAGTCGTGCTGCTTGAACCAACCCTGATTGCGCGGCGACGGATGCGGCAATGGGATGCACGAGGGACCGTAATCGCGCCACGCCGCGACGGTTTCGGTCAGATTCGCGCGGCGCTCCCCGGCCAGGAAACGTTGCTGCGCATAGGCCCCCACGAGCAGCGTGAGTTCAATATGCGGCATCTGCGCCAGCACGCGGTCGAGCCAAAGTTCGGCACACTCGCGCCGCGGCGGTAGATCGCCCGATGCACCCCGCCCCGGATAGCAATACCCCATCGGGACGAGGGCCACGCAATCGGGATCGTAGAAACGCTCGGGGCCGATTCCCATCCACGCCCGCAGCCGTTCGCCGCTCTTGTCGTCCCAGGGCACGCCCGATGCGTGCACGCGAGCGCCGGGCGCTTGACCGACGACGAGCACGCGCGCCGCGCGCCCCACCTGAAGGACCGGCCGCGGCCCATGAGGCAAATGGGCTTCGCACGCGCGGCATGCACGGATTTCGGCCAGTAGCGCCTGCAATCGCGCGGCGGGGGAAGCGGAAGATGGGGACAGCGGCACTGCGCGCCGCGTTGATTTCGAAGCGTTCACGTTCAGATCGTTTGAATCGGTTCAGCGCATGCGGCCCGGTCCGACGCCGCTCAACGATGCGCCAGCTTGCGCATCAGGTAGTCGCGCAAAACGACGGCCTGATTGTGCTCGCGGTCGCGCGCACCGAACAACAAAGCAATGGGGCCCTGTTCGGCCGCCTCGATCAGCGGTTGCCAGGCCTGCGGGTTGGCGTCGAGTTCCGCGCAATAGCGCGCTTGAAATTTTTCCCAGCGCGCCGGGTCGTGCCCGAACCAGCGGCGCAACTCCGTGCTGGGCGCGACGTCGCGCAGCCACGCAGCGAGCCGCAGCGTGTCCTTCGTCACGCCCCGGGGCCACATGCGATCGACGAGAAAGCGCGGTCGCGCGTCCGAGCCAAGCGCATCGTACGCCCTGACGATCTCGATTCGAGCCTGATCCATATCGCTTCCTCCTCTGTCGCGGGCACCCCCGGGAGCTGGCGCGACAGCACGCCGCTCAGCGGCGGCGCCGACGCACAGGTCGTTCGCTCGGCAAGCGCCTGCGTCGATCAGACCTGCCGCAGCGTCGCATCCAGTGCGTGCGCGGCGGTTCGGTCACCGTCCGTCGCGAGCGTCGTGCGAAAAACCGTTTGCCGATTGTGCCCGACTGCCGCCGGCGAGTCCCATAGCAGTTCCACTCGCGAACGCCGCGCCCACCCGTGCGCGCGAATCGCGGCGCCGCCGGCGTGCCCCGTCACCGTAGGCGCGCCGTCGCCGCTCGCACGCAGATGCGCCGTGGGACGTTCGCGCTCGATCGCCGCCGCGGCGGGCCATTTCA
The DNA here is from genome assembly GCA_035492395.1 of Trinickia sp. GTDB lineage: Bacteria > Pseudomonadota > Gammaproteobacteria > Burkholderiales > Burkholderiaceae > Trinickia. The sequence goes on from DATJJH010000106.1 coordinate 47,008, forward strand.
CCGACAGCTCGCGCGCGTCGTACTGGCCCAGCTTGCGGCTTTCAACCCAGACCACGACTGTGCGCGTCACGGCATCGAGGGCGATCGCAAAACGGCCGATGGCGAACCGGCGCGCGGCCACGTTCGTGCGCCAAAGCGCTCTGGGACGGCAGACCCAGAGAACGGCGGCATACAACGCGGGCGCGACAATGAGCCAACCATTGGTTTCCGCGATGGCGTGAACGGTCCGTCTGCCGCCCGCGGCCCAAACAAACACGCCGATGGACCAGAGTGCGAAAAGCAGACATAAAAGTGCAAAAAGGCGCAGGGCTTGTCGCAGCCATTGGGGCAGCGGGTGAAACGGCCGCTCCACCCGCGCCCGAGCGCCAGGCAGCACGATCAGCAGAAAGAGGAAAACCCCGTTGATCGACGCCCAAGGAGACGACGCCATGGCCGAGAGCGCTTCCCCATAGCCCATCTGCGCCATCGAGTAGAGCCAGCGCGCGAGCAAAACGAGACCGATGGCGCGTAGCGTGAACATCGTGCCGGCGCCCGGTGCCGGTTCCGCTCGCGTGGGGTTCCCTCTCGCCAAAACGCTCTCCTAAGGTCAGACATCGATCGCCGCCTACTGCACGGCAGCAGCATTATAGGGATTCGGAGCCGTTCGAGCTTCACCCCGTTCGTTCCACGGGCCCGTGACGGCGCGCACAATCCGTGTCGCAGGGGGATTCCGGGGCGCGCATCACAAGCGTACTGCCGCAAAAGCAACACGCCCCGCGTGCCGAAAGGCAGGCGGGGCGTGTCGAGCAATCCCTAGGCGCGGCGGCCGCGCCTCGCTTCGGGGCTTAGCCGGCGGCGACTTCGCGCAGCACGGTGCGGCGCTTTTGGCGCAGCAGGTTTTCATACGAAGCCAGGTAATTGCGCGCCATCACCTTCGAGGTGAAACGCTCTTCGAACGCCTTGCGCACCGTGGCGCGCGGCAGCGACGGCAGGCGCTTGAGCGCGGCGACGGCCGACAGTTCGTCTTCGACGACGAAGCCCGACACGCCGTTTTCGATGACTTCGGGCACGGAACCGCGCTTGAACGCGATCACGGGCGTACCGCAGGCCATGGCTTCGATCATGACGAGACCGAAAGGCTCCGGCCAGTCGATCGGGAACAGCAGCGCATGGGCGCCGCCGAGGAACTCGGCCTTCTGGGCTTCGTTGATTTCGCCGATGTATTCGACGTGCGGCAGCGCGAACAACGGCTTGATCTGCTCTTCGTAGTAAGCGCGGTCGGCCTTGTCGAGCTTGGCGGCGATCTTGATCTTCATGCCGGCTTTCTCGGCGATGCGGATGGCCGTGTCGACGCGCTTCTCCGGCGAAATGCGGCCCAGGAACGCGAGGTAGCTCGGCTCGACATCGGTGCGCGGCGTCAGCAGATTCTCGGGCAGGCCGTGGTAGACCGTCGAGAGCCAGTTCGCCTGCGGCAGCGGCATACGCTGATTGTCCGAGATCGAAACGACCGGCACTTCGTTGAACGTGTTGAAGATCGGCTGCAGTTCCGGCAGATCGAGGCGCCCGTGCAGCGTGGTCAGATGCGGAACCGGCTGACGCGAGAACAGCGAGAACGGGTAGTAGTCGATGTGGAAATGCAGCACGTCGAACTCATCGGCCCGGCGACGCACTTCCTCGAGCAGCAGCATGTGCGGAGCCATCGTGTCGCGGATCGAAGGATCGAGGCGCAGGGCCTGCGGCCAGAACGCTTCGAGCTTCGCCGACGTCTGCGAATCGCCGCTCGCGAACAGCGTGACGTCGTGGCCGAGCTCGACGAGCGCTTCCGTCAAGTACGACACCACGCGCTCTGTTCCGCCGTAGAGCTTCGGAGGAACCGCTTCGTGCAAAGGAGCGATTTGAGCGATCCGCATAGTGATGAACTCCTAATAAATATTCAGGCAAAAATGTTGGCTGTTGGTCTCTGGAAGCGAATCGCCCGCTCCATTGCAAGGCGGCAGCACGCCCTTCCCTTTCTCGGGACGGGTGCGATTCGCCTAGGACCATCGGCTGCGCCGGTCGGTTGATCTCGGGGCTACGCGCCACATGACGTTAAACGCATGGCCCACGCAACCGTTGACGCCGCTCGAAAAATTCCTAGGGCAAACCCGAATCGATTATCCGATCCGTTTCATGCTGCGCCGCGGGACATTTCAAACTCTTTACATTGTTACAGGCCGGAAACATTTCGCCGCCCACGGCACCGCGATGCGCGCCTACAGTAGCCCGAAGCGTGATGTGCGCCGCGGCTCGAACCGCTTATGCACCTTTTCCGTGCATCCTCGCGCATCAACGCGGGTCGATCGGGCCCCAAATACGACCCGATTTTGCTCCGATGCTGCTCCGATTGCCGTTGTCCCCGCGGCACTCGGACGTAACCCGTAATTCTAGCCGAAAATTACGGTTTCCTTCGGCCGACCTTTCGTTCCAAACGCGCATCGATCTTGCTTGCGCAACCCGGCGACGATGCGTCGCCGCAAATCGGCGTTGTTCGTAGCCAACGCTCGTCGCGAAGTCCCGGGGAAGTTCCGCGGATGTTTACAATGGCGGCGTGCCGCACTATCTCGATATTGCTCGAGTTTGGCTACCGGCACGCCTCACGCAGACTATGCTTTTCATGACACTCGTTTCCCGTGCCTCGCACGAACCACAATTGGAACATTTGACCGTCGCCGAGCGTAACGCTCGCAACGCCAGGCTCTCGCGCTATGCCGAGCGGCCCCTTGCGTTCTTGCTCAGTTACATCAGGCGCCACCCCGTCTCCCATGCGATCGTGCTGGCCAGCGTCTTCGCGGCGGTCGTCTGCGCGCTGGCGTCTCAGTACGCGATCAAGCATTTGATCGACGTCTTGGGCATGGGCCGGCATCACCCGGGTCCGCTGTGGGCCGCGTTTGCGATCCTCGTCGGGCTCATCGCCGCCGACAATCTGCTATGGCGCATCGGCGGCTGGGTGGCCGCGCACGCGTTCGTCGACGTCACCGGCGACTTGCGGCGCGACCTGTTTCAATACCTGACGGGCCATTCGCCGACCTACTTCGCCGAACGCCAGCCCGGTACGCTCGCCAGCCGGATCACGGCGACCTCGAACGCCGTCTACACCTCCGAGAACACGATGGCGTGGAACGTGCTGCCGCCTTGCATCGCGGTGTTCGGGGCCATCGTCATGATCGTCACGGTCAATCCGGTCATGGCGGCAAGCTTGATGCTGTGCTCGGGCGTGCTCGCCGTCGTGCTGTTCAAGCTGGCCGGGCGCGGCTCGTCGCGCCACCACAAGTTCGCCTCGAAGGCTGCGGCCGTCGACGGCGAGCTCGTGGACGTCATCGGCAACATGGGGCTCGTGCGCGCCTTCGGCATGACGCTGCGCGAGCAGCGGCGCTTCGCCGATACGGTCAAAGGGGAAATGGACGCGCGGCAACAGAGCCTGCTCTACCTCGAGCGCCTGCGGCTGCTGCACGCCGTCATCACGGCGCTGCTTTCCGCGGGCTTGCTCGGCTGGGCGCTGTGGCTCTGGAATCAAGGGCGCGCGACCTCGGGCGATATCGTGCTCGTCAGCTCGCTCGGCTTCACGATCTTGCACGGCACGCGTGACCTGGCGGTCGCGCTCGTCGACGTCACTCAACACATCGCGCGGCTGGCCGAGGCCGTCAAGACGCTGCTCGAGCCGCACGGCATGCCCGATAGGGAAGACGCGATCGAGCTCGTCCCGCGCGGCGGGCGCGTCGACTTCCAGGGCGTCACGTTCGCCTACCCGCGCAGGCGCGCCATCCTCGATCATTTCGATTTGCACATCGAAGCGGGTCAGCGGGTTGGCCTCGTCGGCAAATCCGGCGCGGGTAAATCGACCGTCCTCGCGCTCTTGCAGCGCTTCTACGAAATTCAGGGCGGCTCGATCACGATCGACGGGCAAGAGATCGCGACGATCACGCAGGACAGCCTGCGCCACGCCATCGCGCTCGTGCCGCAGGACATTGCGCTGTTTCATCGGACGATCTACGAGAATATCGCCTACGGCCGCCCTGAGGCGAGCCGCGAGGAGATCTATGCGGCCGCGCGCGAGGCACGCTGCACCGATTTCATCGAGGCGATGCCGGAAGGGTTCGATACGATCGTCGGCGATCGCGGCGTGAAGCTCTCGGGGGGCCAGCGCCAGCGCATCGCCATCGCGCGGGCGATCCTGAAGAATGCGCCGATCCTGTTGCTCGACGAAGCGACGTCGGCGCTCGACAGCGCGTCCGAAGAAGCGATTCAGCAGGCACTCGATCGGCTCATGGTCGGCCGCACCGTCATTGCGATCGCGCACCGTCTATCGACGCTGCAAAACTTCGATCGCATCATCGTCATGAGCTCGGGCAAGGTCATCGACGACGGCTCGCCCGAAGCGCTGCGCAATCGCCCGGGCATCTACCGCGACCTGCTGAGCAAACAGCACGGCAAGGCCATGCAACTGCATCCGGGCGGCGGACGCAAGATCGACGAACACGTCGCTTGACGGCTGGGGCGGCCGCGCGGCCGCCGAACCGCGCTCAGGCGGCGACGCGTTTGCGCGCGGTCTTGGCGCGTGCCGGCGCGCGGGTCTCCGTCGGTTCGTTCGGTTCCGGCGCCTGCGCACCGCTTTGCGCTAGATCGTGCAAGAACGTATCGCGCCAAACCGACACGTTGTTGCCGCGCAGCTGCGCGATCATGTCCTGATAGCGTGCACGCCGCTCGGCAAGCGGCATCGACAGCGCCTGCGCGAGCGCCTGCGCCATCCCGTCGATATCGACCGGATTGACGATGAGCGCACCCGTCAACTCGTCGGCCGCACCCGCGAAACGCGACAGCACGAGCACACCCGGATCATCGGGGTTTTGCGCGGAGACGTATTCCTTTGCCACGAGATTCATGCCGTCCCGCAACGGCGTGACGTACCCCACGTGCGCTTCGCGAAACAACGCAGCCAGCACGGGCCGCTCGTATTGGCGATGGATGTAGCGGATAGGCGTCCAGTCCAGTTCGGCAAAGCGGCCGTTGATCCGACCAAGCTCGCCCTCGAGCCGCAGACGAATGTCCTGATAAGCGTGCATGTCGGCGCGCGTGGGCGGTGCGATCTGCATGAACGAGACATTGTTGCGGCAGGCAGGCACCTGATCGAGCAAGCGCTCGAAGGCCCGAAACCGTTCGACGAGCCCCTTCGAATAGTCGAGCCGGTCGACGCTCATGATGAGCTTGCGATTGTGCAGGGTCTGGCGCATCGTGCGGACCGACTTGCCGCGCGCGCCCGCTTCGGCCAGTTGAGCGATTTCATCCGGATAGACGCCGATCGGATAGGCCGCCGCGCGCAGCGACCGACCGAACGCGCTCACGTGAGCAGGCGCGCCCGTGGCGTACGGCGCGGCGCGGTTGCTGCCGCCTTCGGCGGCGATCGCCCCGCCGGCTTCGTGCACGACGTAGTCGCAGAACGCGCGCACGTCCGCTTGCGTCTGGAATCCGAGCAAGTCGAACGAGCACAAGGCCTCGACGAGCTCGCGGTGCGGCGGCACGGCCATCAGCACTTGCGCGGCCGGAAACGGAATATGCAGAAAGAAGCCGATGCGGTTGGCGACACCGGCCGCGCGCAGCGCCTGCGCGAATGGAATCAGATGATAGTCGTGGACCCAGATGACGTCGTCGTCGCGCAGAAGCGGCACGAGTTGCTGCGCGAGCCAGGTGTTGACGCGCCGATAGCCTTCGAAGTCGTGGCGGTCGTATTGAATGAGATCGGCGCGATAGTGGAACGCCGGCCATAGCGTCGCATTCGAGAAGCCGCGGTAGTACTGATCGTAGTCGCGCCGCGCAAGGCCGATCGTCGCGAACGTAACAGGTCCTTGCTCGACGAGTTGCAGCTGAGGCTGCCCCGAGGACAGGACCTCCCCGCTCCACCCGAACCACATGCCGCCCGTTTCCTTCAGCGCGTCGTACACGCCGACCGCCAAGCCGCCGGCCGCCGGGCCGCCTTCGGAAATCGGCGCGACCCGGTTCGAAACGATGATCAGGCGACTCATGAACTGTGCTGCGCCGAGGCGACGATGCCGGCGAGCCAGCCGACAAACGCATCGACCGATTCGACGCGCGCACGCGCGGCGGTATCGCCCGCTCCGACCTTGATCGACAGGCCGCCGCGCTGATTCACGACGGCGAACGCTTTTTCATCGGTCAAATCGTCACCGGCGAACACCGGCGTGCGGCCCGCGAACGGCGGCTCGTCGAGAAAGGCCGTGAGGGCGCGCCCTTTATCGACGTTTTTCGGTTTTATTTCGTAGACCATCTTCCCGGGCTGCAATACATAAGCGTCGGCATAGGTGTCGACGAGGCGTTGCGTCGTTTCGCGCGCTGCCGTCTCGGCCAGCGGCGCGTTGCGATAGTGCAGCGCGAGCGCGGCGCCCTTGATCTCCAGCAACGTACCCGGATGGTCATTGACGAGTTCGGCCAGCACACGCTCCATCCGCAGCAGGCGTTCGTCGTTGAAGCCGAGCCTCACTGTATCGCCGCTTGCATCGCGCCGCTCGGCGCCGTGCAGCCCCGCAACGGGCAGATCGGGCATGCCGAGGAACCCGTCGATGCTCTCGATACCCCGCCCCGACACGACAGCCACCGCGCCGTGCGTCAAATGGCGCAGCCGCGCGAGCGAATCGACGACGCCCGGCGGGACGAAAACCGCGTCGGGCGTGGGGGCGAGCTCGACGAGCGTACCGTCGAAATCGAAGAAGAACGCTGTCTCGCGCAGAGACAGAACAGCCGGAAGAGATTGCATCAGCTTAATTCACGTAACGGTCCGGACGCCCTTGGGCCGCTCCAAACCGGAAAAGTTTGCGCATCTTACCGCGCCTGCGCCACCATTTCGAGCAAGAATGCCTCGAAACGTTGCGTCCGCCGGGGAGCGGATGACGAGGCGCGGTCCTTACCCGTATCTTGCCTTCTCCTGCGGCATATTGCCTCGCTCGCGGCGCACATTCTCCGCATGAAGGGTAACAGTCAGTCAATTGCGCTATAGTCGCAGCCTCCCAGCCGTCGGCCGGCGCTGCTGCGCATGCAGCGCCCTGCGCCTGAGCACCTTACCGAGTTACGGATGCCGCCACGTGATTTCAGCGTCGGCTCGCCGCACAGCGAACCGGCCCGTTTCCTCACCGCATCGCCCGCCGTCGAAGCGGCCGCCTCTGCCGCGCCGCCAGTCGCCCGCGCTCGTCCTGCGCGCGCCTGGCGGCGACCGGCCGTGCGAACTCTGTCGGCCTTGGCTTTTGCCGCCGCAGTGGCCGGCTGCTCGCATGAAGCAGAGCCCTGGCAGTTGACCGACGTCTCGAGCCACCTGCCCGATCTTCGATTCACGTTGACCGAAGACAACGGACAAACCGTGACGGCGGCGAAGTTCCAGGGCAAAACGACGCTCGTCTACTTCGGCTATACGCACTGTCCGGACGTCTGTCCCGAGACGATGGCGCGTTTGATGCAAGTGCTCGAGAAACTGCCGCCCGCCGACGCGAAGTCGGTGCGCATTCTGTTCATTTCCGTCGATCCGGCGCGCGACACGCCGCAAGCACTGCACGCTTACGTCACGGCGTTCGACGCGCAACATATCCGTGGGCTGACCGGCACGAACGCACAAGTCGAATCGCTCGCGAAGCGGTACCGCGTGGCGTACCAAATGGAGAAGCGCGATCCGAACGGAAGCTACGAAGTCACGCACAGTTCGGCCGTCTATATCTTCGATGGCGACGGACGCGCACGCCTGCTGGCCACGAGCAGCGCCACGCCCGACGCCATCGCGCATGACTTGCGCCGTATCATCGAGCAAGGCGCCTGAAGGGCGGCCGGCGATCGAGATACCGGCAACGGCGTCGTATTTGATTCAACGATAACCCGCGCTCACATCAACCTATCCATATCGAAACCATGCCGATACATTTTCGACCGAACCTGCTGCGCTCCGTCACGCTCGCCTCGACGCTGCTTTGCGCGGGCGCCCTGCTGAGCACGGCAGCCCATGCCGCGGGCGCGACCGCCATCTCAGCCACGAACGCCTGGGTTCGCTGGCTGCCGAACAAACTGCCCGCAGCCGGCTACGTCACGCTCACGAACGCAAGCGACAAAAACATCGATCTCACCGATGTCTCGAGCGCCGACTACGGCAGCGCCATGCTGCACCAAACGGTGCAAAACGGCTCGACCACGAATATGGTCATGGTCGACAAGGCCACGGTGCCCGCGCACGGCAGCCTGAAGATCGCTCCCGTCGGCTACCACATCATGCTCGAAGAGCCGACGCGCAACATCGCGCCCGGCGATACCGTCCATCTGAAGCTGCAATTCTCCGACGGCGAAACACTCGTGACGCCGTTCGCCGTGAAGGCGCCGGGGACAGCGAAGTAACCCGGGCATCGCAATGAATCCGTTCTACTGGCTCGATCCCTGGGAACCGTCGCCGACGGTCGTCGTCGCTGTACTGGCCGCGGCAATCCTCTTCGCGCGCGGGGTGCGCCATGCACGCGTCTCGCTGCCGCGCCAGGTTTCGTTCTGGTTCGGGCTCATCGCGCTCTATATCGCGCTGCATACTCGGCTCGACTATTACTTCGAGCACGAGTTCTTCATGCATCGATTGCAGCACCTGGTGCTTCACCACCTCGGGCCTTTCTTCATCGCCTGGTCGTATCCGGGCGCGGCGCTGCGTGCGGGCATCCCCTTCAGCTGGCGCCGGCGTTTCGTCGGTCCGACCATGCGAACGAAGCCGGTGCGCATCGCGCTCGACATCGTGTTCAACCCGATCGTCGCCGTCGTGCTGTTCGTCGGGCTCATTTATTTTTGGCTGCTCTCGCCGATCCACTTCAAGGCGATGCTCGACTGGCGGCTCTACCGCATCATGAACTGGAGCATGGTCGTCGACGGGCTGCTGTTCTGGTGGCTCGTGCTCGATCCGCGCCCGGCGCCGCCCGCGCGGCTCTCGCCCGGACGCCGAATCATGATGGTCATCGCGGCCATTCCGCCGCAGATCGTGCTGGGCGCACTGATATTTTTCACCCCTCGCGAGCTCTATCCGATCTACTCGATTTGCGGTCGCGCCTTCAGTTGGATCAGCCCAATCCGCGATCAACAGATCGGAGGGCTGCTGCTCTGGATACCGGGGTCGATGATGAGCGTGTTCGGCGCGCTCATCGCGCTGAGGCATTGGATGCGGCTGTCGACGCGCGAGAGGTTGCGCGAGGAACGGCGGGAAATATCGGTGGGCGAACAGCGTCCGACGGCCGCTCGCGCGCACGGATGACTAGACGGAGCGCATCCAAACGTGCGGAATGCCGTCTTCGTCATGCACCTCCGAAATCGGCTCGAAGCCGAACGCGCCATAAAACATTTGCAGGTGCGCTTGCGCGTGCAGCTTGATCGCGGCATCGGGCCACTGCGCGACGATATGCCTGAGCGCCTGCTCCAACATCGCACTGCCTAGGCCTACGCCGCGAAAATCGGAAACGGTCAGCACTCGCCCGATGCGGATGTCCGTATCCGACTCGTCGGGCAATAGCACGCGTAAATAGCCTGTGAGGACGGGGGCCGGCGTCAGCTCGAAGCTTGGCGATCGCGTGGTCGAATCGTCTTGCGCTTCGACGTTGCTCGTCTGCGCATCGGCCGAATACGCGAACAGATGCCATGCGTCTTTATCGAGTCCATCGACGTCGTTGTAGACGCATTGCTGTTCGACGACGAACACCTCATTGCGCGCCTGCAGCATGTCGTAGACTTCGACCGCCGTCAGGGACGAGAACGGCTTCCAGCGCCAGTCGAAGGATTCGTGCGAGTCGCGAGCGGGTTCGGTCATGGCTGATTCTGGACGGGTCGGATGAGATTCGGTGCTCGGCGATTATCCCGCGAGCCCGAAGCAATTGCCAAGGGCTGCGGCGAATGTATCCACTTCGTCTCAACCCGACACGGATGCGGCCGGCGAGCCGATGCGCCATGTGGCCGCGCCAACCGTCTCTTCCGGGGGCGCTCGCTCTATTCGTTCTGCCGCTCGAGGCCCATGAGTTCCTTGACCGCTCGGTCCAGCCACTGCTCGAAGCTGAGCGCCAGGCGTTCGCGACGCTCGTCGTCATGCCAGATGCGGATGACTTGGCCCGCTGTCCCGCCAGGAGCAGGATCCAAATCCAGGCATAGACCATTGCCCATTCCATCTGTCGTGAACGGAATCCATCGGGTGTTGAACCAATCGTCCTTGACGCCGCTGTCGGGATCCGACGACATGCCTTCGAAGTCGCCGCTCGCCACGAGGTCGCGCCAGCATGACCACTCACTCAAGATGCCTTTGACGTCGAGCAAGCATTCGCCGCCCCAACTGGCGTGGTGCCGACTGGCTTGCCCGTTATGGATTTTGAGGCTCGCAACGAAATCGACGGGCAGCTTCACGCCCAGCGCGCCTTCTAGAACCTGTATGTCATCGTCGTGAGCCGGTGGTTTGAACCCCTCGGGAACGACCTCGGGCGTCCGCTGCAACCACTCGTCGAGGTGAGACCAGGATTGAGCGACTGGCATCGGCAGCTGCGTTGATTCGACTTGCATGTGTGCGAACTCCGTTGATTGCTGCACTTCCTTGATGATTCGGGTCGGCTCAGGCTGGACGTAGTTGGGCGCGGAGGGCTGTCGCAGCGTATCCAACCGTAGAAAATGAACGTGGCTGCCGGCGGCGAGATAGCCTTGGCCCGCGGGGATGGCGGCGATCACTTCCGCATAGAGCAGCGCCGCCATGTGATGCGGCTCTTGGTTCGGCAAGGGATCGATCGCGGGCTCACCGCGCGGCCCCCATACGATCTTTGACCACAACATCAGATTCGTCTCTCGATCGCATTCGACGTCGCTAGCGAGCTCGCCGATTTCCCAATAGGGGCCGGGGGTGTCCACGAATTCGTAAAGATCGATGATTCGCCGCACAAGCGTATGCATCAACACCGCGACCGAGGCCGGTGAGCCGGGCAGGTTGACCAACGTGGCCTGGTCGCGGTGATGCACGCTGAGCGAGCTACGCATCCAACCGTGTTCGTCACGCTGCTCGAAGACCTCGCTCCACGGCGGCGAGCGATCGGGGCTCACGGCGAAGTTGAAGTTGCCGCCAGGTGCTTGATCGATCTGGCTCCAATGGTCGCTCCCGTAACTATCGAAGCACCGTAGATAGTTGAATCCCAGCTGACGGTACGCATCATTCGGTGAGAGACCGCTGCCGATAATCAAGTCGTATCGCTGCACGAGTTCGTTCACGCGGTGTCGATAATTGCGTTCCTCAACCCGTCGTTCCTCGAGCGTCAGCCCCGCCAACGGCGGCGGCGACAGGTACTCGATAGAGGGGACCTCGAAGCCCCAGCGCTGCGTCAGCACGCGAATGTACGGGCCGCAAGGATCGGTGGTTTGCCAGCAAGCCCGAGGCGCCAGTAGCGGGCACCGCTCGTAACTCGAAACCACTACTGCGATGCGAGGACGCTTGGCTACCCTGACTTCGCGCACGCCAGCGGCAATTAGCACCGCTTGGCGCTCGGCCGTCACGCGGCGCCCTTTCGTCATCAGCAACTGCCCCGCGACCAAATCGCTCGCGCGAGCGATCACACCTGTTCCGGGTCGTGGCGAACGCCACAGCCACACTTGCTTGAACCAAGCAGCTTCCGGGGCATTGTCTTCATCGCGCGAAACGATCGCGTCCACGCCTTCGGGTAACGCACCGTGGGCCACGATATCGACCACATGCTTCGCGGGGAGCGGATCGACGAATGGTTTGTCTATCCGTTGATATCTGCGCGGAAGGTCGGGCACAAAATCCAGTATGGCCGGGGCGATAGCCGGTGTTGGCCTGACGTCGCCCGCACGTACGCCGTAGCCTTCAAATTCTGCAAACGGCCAGCGAGGCGTGTCGTCGACTGCGACGATATCTTCGGCGGTAACCCGCAGGTACGCGTCTTCAACGGAAACAACTTCGGACTGCAAGCCGCGGGGAATAGCTAGCACGCACTCGTCATAGGCCGCTTCCAGCCATTTCGGGAACGAACCTAGATCTTGGATTTTCTTCCCGTGATACACCGTCATTTGCTCACCGATGTCGAGTAGCCGGCCTCGCAAGGCGCGTCGGTATTCGCCTGTCCATCGGGCTCCACGTCTATATAAAACTTCTCCCCATCCAAAACGCGCTGAGAAGCGAGGAAGCATCCGAAGCGCGCGCCCGCGCGTCTGTTGTCCCCGCTGTCGATTCGTTTGACGGAAAAGTTGCCCGACGCGGCGCCTTGACGCGTCGCAGCAAATGGATACTCGTCGCAGTCGCAAGCGCTGGGCTCTTCGTCTGGATCGCCGGTGAAGGTGCACTGCCCAGAAACTTTTCCGTACTGAGCAATGCACTGGTTTTTTGACAACCGCCTATTCTCGCGACGCTCAGGTTCGCTTCTTAGTCGTTCCAGCGCAGTCGCTTCGCTGCTCTCTAGAATTGTTCCGTCGCCACGAGAGATGAATTCTCCGGGTTTGCCCGCTTCCAGAGATTCCTTGATATGGATTGCAGACTCGTCGACATCGGAATCATTCGTCTTGACTGAACGCATCACCGCAGGGGCGTCGAAATACACGCAACCTTGCGTGTTCGCCTTGGCAAGCCCCACGTCACATCGAATCCTGGGAATGTGCGCTTGCCCGTAAAATCCCACGACACTGGCTCCGTCCTCGAAAGATTCCCCCGTCTTGGCCACTTTGTATTCGACATATGGCGCGATGGTCTTTTTCTGCTGGCCCCCCATGTTCGGCGTAAGTGCGACCACGAGTTCATTGGACAGTCCTCCGATCGCCAAGGATACGCCCGCATTCGGTGCAACCGTGCAATGATCCCCGCACTCAACGATCGGCTTGATCTGCAAACCTGCGCCGCCACCGGATACGAGGCGAGTTCTAAAGCGGAATTTCAACGGCCATTCGAGACGGTTAAGAGGATTGTCCGAATAGGCATAGGCGCTGATCTCGACCCGTCCAACCTCGGCGTTCGCCTCATCTTTGATGATGTACTCGAGCGGCGCCGACAACTGGCAAAACGCTCCACGGCTTAGCAGAACGTCGTTGGATGTCCGTTGAACCACTGTCGTACATGTCGGCGACACATCGGGCGCACTATCGGCGTGGGCCTCGGTAAACAGGCATAGCGCAGTGCCAAACGCCAACATCCAGCTGAACGCAATCGATCTCGTCATGCCAACTCTCCTTTGGTAGCAACGAACGAAGGGCCTAAAGGTAGAGCAAGCGCGAAAGAATTTTGGCAAGTGAGTCGGGATCTGGGACTAAATGAAGGTGATCGCGCGCTCGCGGCTCGGCGCGTAGGATGTCCATAGCGCTGAATTGCGCGCCGCCACGTCCCATCCGCCCCATGAGGGACCGCTCATGACCGACGCCTCATCCGATTCCACGACGATCCTTTTCGGCGCGTTCGATCGTCACAACTTCGGCGATATGCTTTTCGCGCACATCGTTGCGCGCATGCTGCCGGGCCATCGGCTGCGCTTCGCGGGCTTGGCAGAGCGAGACTTGCGGACGTACGGCGGCCATTTCGTCGAATCGATCTCGACGCTGGCATCGGCGTGCCGAGGGCAAACCGTCGACATCGTTCACGCCGGCGGCGAGTTGCTCACCTGCGACGCCTGGGAGGCGGCCGTCATGCTGTCGTCCGCTCAACAGGCGAAATCGATCATCGGCGAGCAAGCCGCATGGAAAAACGAGCCTGTCGAATGGGCGCAAGCGCATCTCGGCCTGTCGACTCGTGCGCCCTACGTGTTATCGCGAGCGTTGTTCCCGCAGGCTCGCCGGATGCTGTTCAACGCGGTCGGCGGCGTCGATCTCGATCGCCGAGACAGCGCAATGCGCGCGCAGGTCATCGAGGCGCTTGGTCTCGCGACCGACGTCACCGTGCGCGACTCGCTGACCCGCAATCTGCTTGCCGCCGCAGGCATTGAGACGCGACTGCTACCGGATCCTGCCGTCATGACGGCAGCGCTTTTTGGTGAAGACGTTCGCCACCGCGCCGAGGCGGAGCCGGTGTCCGCTATCCGCCATACCTGCCCGAACGGCTATATCGCCGTCCAGTTCAGCGCCGATTTCGGCGACGACCGCACGCTGAACGACATCGCGTCGCAGTTGGATATCGCGGCCCGATCGCGCGGCTTGGGCGTCGCTTTCTTCGCCGCGGGCGCCGCGCCGTGGCACGACGATCTCGAGGCCTACGAACGCACACGTCAAAGGATGCGAACGTCGTCGGTGCGCGTATTGAATTCGGCGAACATCTGGGACATCTGCGCGCTCATCGCAAACAGCCGAATCTATTGCGGCAGCAGTTTGCACGGCCGGATCGTAGCAGCCGCGTTCGGGTTGCCGCGCGTCAACGTGCGTCATCCGGCTCGCACCGAACCGCGAAGCAAACAAAACGCGTTCGCCCAAACATGGGAAGACCCGGCAATGCCCGCCGAAATTGACGTCGGTCTGATGGCGAGAGGCATCGACGACGCACTGCGTGTCGATCGTGCGCAGTTGCAGCGACTGGCTATGACGCTCGTGCAGACCTATCAAAGGGGATTCGCACGCGTGCCCGCGATTCTGGCCCGGATCGATATGGGCACTCAGTCTCAGTAGCCCCCGCGAAAATAAGCGAAAATGGGCCCGCCGCACAGGCGAACTTAATTGGCAGTGCACCATTGGCACGGTTGCTGGAACCACTAGGGCTCGAACGCGAGCGCAATGTTCCGCACCGTTCGACTCATCCGCCTCCTTGTAAAACAGCCATGTACGTACCCGCCGATTTCAACGAATCTCGCACCGAGGTCCTGCACTCGCACATCGTCGAGCACCCGTTCGGCACGCTGATTACCCACGGCAAGAGCGGACTCGACGCGAATCACATTCCGTTCGAACTGATCGCGCAAGAAGGTGAGCACGGCGTCCTGCGTGCACACGTTGCACGGGCCAATCCTGTCTGGCAGGACGTGGAAAACGGCAACGAGGTGCTCGTCGTGTTTCGCGCGGCC
>DATJJH010000107.1:0-7196 GCA_035492395.1 Trinickia sp.
GTTCGCGAACATCGACGCCATCGTGGCGTTCGAGCGCATCGTTCCGATCGGCTCTCAGGCGCAAGGCGATTGGCTTGCGCGGCTCTCGTATTCGGGCGGCATCGGCACGGAGCGACGCATCGACGTACCGTCGTGGTGGACAGTCTCGGGCTATGCCGAAGGCGGCCACTACATCAGCCACGCGTCGAACTACGCGACCGCGTCCTTGGAAGCGGGCCGCACCTACCGGATCGATCGCATCAGCCCGCGCGTGACGGTCTTTCCCTTTGCGGTGGCGGGCGCCGACTACGACACGACCGTCGATCGGAGCGTGCCGATCGGCGCGGGTGTCGGCGTGTCCGCGCGCTACGCGTTTAGGGACGGCAAATACGATGCGTTGCGCTCTTCGATCGAATTGTCGATTCAGTACCGATGGAAGATTACCGGCGACGACCGTGCACGCGGTGTGTTTTGCGGCGCGGTGCTTTCGTACTGATGGTGGGCGCCATGGACCTTTCCGCCCGCACAGCGCCTCCCGCACGTCGAACGATGCTTCGAAGCGCCGCCTATATATTTTTTTAAACGCGAAATCCGCGAATCCCGATCTCTGGCGACACGATGATGACGATTCGAAAAGAACACTGTGCCTCTAAACCGCTTTCGGCGACGTTGCGTCTGCTCGCATTGGCGATGGTCGTTTGCGCCGTGCCGATCGCGGCGCACGCGTCCGCCGACGACGTCGCGAGTTTGTACGGCCCGCAACCGCCGGCCGACGCCACCTACCTGCGCGTGCTCAATCTTTCGACGCTCACGGCGAAGGTGGTCCTGCCGAGCGGGGCGCGGCCGGTCGATCTGGGCCCCGGCGCCGCGACCGCCCTCGACGTCGTGCGGCCGGGCACATCACTGCAGGTGAAAGTCGACGCGCAGGCGCCGATGCTTCAGCCCGGCAGCGCGCCCGTCGCCGCCGGCCCCGATACGGTTGGTGCCACGATCACGCTTGCGATCGCGCATACGGAGGCAGGCGCCTGGCGCGCTGTGCCCATCGCCGCCCCGGCGGCGAGCACCGATGCGCTGCGCGCGCAATTGCGCCTCTTCAATTTCGCCGAAGGCTGCGACGGCAAGGTCGCCCTGGAACGAAACGGTGCGCAAAACGGCGGACCCGTCGTATTCGAGCACGTCGCGTCGAGGCACGCGCTGGCGCGCTCGATCAACCCGGTGGCGGCGACGCTCGTGGCCGTTTGCGGGGATGCCGTCTCGGCGCCGCTCGCGCTGCCTCGCCTCGCGGCCGGCCAGAGCTACAGCCTGTTTCTATCCGGCCCCGCCTCGCGGCCTGTCCTGCGCGGCGCGCTGGACACGCTCGACTGGCCGCGCGGCGCACGCTGATCGGCCCGCGCCGAACGCGCAACAAGACGCGGGGCCGAGGCGAGCCGCGCGTCCGCTGATGAATAACGATTGACGAAGGACTTTCGCGATGAGACCTACGAACACCTCCGAATTCAAAGCCGTTGCTTCGACGTGCCGCCGCCGCTTGCTGCTCGCCCTCGCGGCGGCGCCATTCGCGGGCGGCTTATCGCTTCTGCCGCGCGACGCCCATGCCGCGCAAGGTGTAATCGAGGGCCGCGACCGATGGTTGTTTCCCGCTTGGGAAAGCTACGAGGCCGACGATACGCAGGCTTGCCTAAAAGTCGTCGATTTGATCGGCGCAGCCGTGTCCAAGCTTGCGGCGCATAACGTGCGCTGTTCGCTCGTCGTCGCACCGCTGAAAGCGCGCGCGGCCGCCGACAAGCTGCCGGAGGGGGCCGCGCTGTCACCCGCCGTTGCGCAGCGCTATGCGGCTATTCTCGCGAAGGGCAAGCAAGCCGGCCTCGACCTCGTGGACGCGGCTGCCGCGCTCGCGAACGTCGACACGCGCGAGGACAGCACCTACATCCGCGCCGACTATCACTGGTCGGCCCACACGGCCGAAGCGGTCGCCGATGCGACGGCCGATCGTTTGTCGGCCCCCGGCGTCTTGCGCGGCGAGCCGACGGACCAGCCCGCGCTCGGCGACTGGACCGAGGAGATGGAATACGGCGACCTGGCCGCGCTGCTTTCACCCGAACGCAAGCGCGCGGTCGGAAAAGACCGCTTCATCGTCCGTCAAGAGACGCGTGGCGGCGGCCTGCTGGCCGATGCGGCGCCGGCCGTTCAAGTGGTGGGCAACAGCATGGTGCAGCCGTACCTCGGTTTCCCGCAGCGGCTCGCGCATGCGCTCGGGCGTCCCGTCGGGCTCACCTGGAAGTTCGGCGACACGGGCCCGTGGAAGACGCTGCTCGACTACCTCGAATCGCCGGCGTTCTCTTCGCAGCGGCCGCAGGCCATCGTTTGGCAGTTCAACGAAGGACAGATGGCCTATGGCCCCGGTGCGTCGGGTCAATGGGACGCCACATCGATCATGAGCGAAGCGGCATGGCTCGACCGTTTGGACAGGGCTTTGATGCGATGAGCGATACCGCCGTTCGACAGGAGCCCGGCACGCGGGACGGCAGCGACGCAGCCTCCGAACGCGAGGCGTATCGGGCCGAACGCGCGCACCGTCCAATGGCCGCGTGCCTCCTGGCGCTGCTCGCCGGCGCGTTGGCGCTCGGCATGGCCTCGCTCGTCACGCATGCGAGAACCGACGCCGAGTTCGCGATCGACGATGGCGCGGCCTGGCGCAACGGCGAAGCCATGCGTCGCATCGACCGCGCGATCGACGTGCCCTACGCCTCGCTTTTGCGTCGTGCCGGCGCGGCGGCGCGATATCGCCTGCTCGGGGATTTGGGACCGCAGGTGCGCGAAGGCTGCCCTGGGTGGCTGTTCTATGCCGACGGCCTGCGCCCGGCGCCGGCGTCCCTGCCGGCGAGTCCGCACGATGCCGCGATGAGCGAGCGCATCGCGACGCTGCATCGCTATGCCGATGCGCTGCGCCGTGACGGCAAGACGCTTGTCGTCGTGACCGTGCCGGACAAGGCGCGAGTCGAAACCGAAGCGCTGTGCGGCCTGCGGCAAGACCCGCGAATGACGGCGCGTTGGGATGCCTGGCGGCAGGCGCTTGCCCAAGCGGGCATCGCGCACGTCGATCTGCTCGATGCGCTCAGGGCCGTGCGCCCGGCCTTCTATCGGACCGACGTGCATTGGAATGCGCGAGGCGCGCAAGCCGCGGCCGACGTCGTCGCGCAGACGGTATTGCCGCTCGTCGGGGGACGCGGGCCCGCCCGCTTCACGTTCGAGCATGGGTCCGGCGTCAAACCTCGAATGGGAGACTTGGTCCGGCTTGCGGGACTCGACGCGGCGCCCGACGGTTGGCGCCCGGCGCTCGATGTCGAAATGCCCGAAACGATCCGCCCCGAACCGTCCGGCGGTTTGCTCGACGATACGCCGCCCGCGCAGGTGTTGCTGGCGGGCTGCTCGTTTTCTCGGCGCAGCGGTTTCGCAGATCGGCTGGGGCAGGCCTTGGGCCGCGAGGTGTGGAACGTCAGCGTGGACGATGGCCGATTCGACCGCGCCCTCGCCGCGGTGTGGCGCGAGCGAGCGAGCTGGCCGGCCGGGTTGCGCGTCGTGATTTGGGAGATGTCGGAAGACGCCTTGTCCGAGCCGCCCGCGGCGGCGAAGCCGTCCCTGCCTGAGCCTGAACCGGCCGCCGCCGGCCCTCTCCCCCGCAACCGAGCGTAAGGCAAGCCCCGATGCTGTTCAATTCGTTCGTCTTCCTCACGCTCTTTCTGCCGATCGCGCTGACCGTCTACTACGCCGCGGGCGCGCATTCCCCGCGTACGGCTGCGGTTTGGCTGTGTCTGTCTTCGTTCGTTTTCTATGGGGCATGGGCGCCCGCATTCGTCGGCTTGCTCGTCGCATCGATCGCTTTCAACTATGCGATGAGCCGCGCGATACTCGCCTCCGCGCCCGGCTCGCGCAGCGGGCGCTGGTGGCTCGCCTTCGCAATCTGCGTCGATCTCGGCGTGCTCGTTCGCTACAAGTATTTGTCGACGATGACGAGTGCGCTCATCGCATGGCTCCGCCTATCGCCGCACGGCTGGCTCGCGCCGGCTGCCTCGAACGTGGTGTTGCCGCTCGGTGTGTCGTTCTTCACGTTCACGCAGATCGGCTATCTGCTCGATTGCCGCGCGCGCATCGTCAAGCGGCCCGACGCGCTGGGGTTCGTGCAGTTCGTGACGTTCTTTCCGCATCTGATCGCCGGGCCGATCCTGCATCACAAGGAAATGATGACGCAGTTTGCGCAGCCTGAAACGTACCGGCTGCGCGCGCAAAACATCTCGATCGGCGCGAGCATATTCGCGATCGGCCTTGCCAAGAAACTGCTGCTCGCCGATCCGATCGCCGCCTATGCCGACGCCGGGTTCGCCGCGCCGGCCGCGCTAGGCGCGTGGGCAGCGTGGGGCACGGCGCTCGCGTACGCGTTGCAGCTTTACTTCGATTTCTCCGGCTACTCCGATATGGCGATCGGATTGGCCAAGCTCTTCGGCGTGCGGTTTCCGTTGAACTTCAATTCGCCGTTCAAGGCCACGAGCATCATCGATTTTTGGCAGCGTTGGCATATGACGCTGACGCGGTATTTGACGGCGTATCTGTACTACCCGCTGTCGATGCGCATCAATCGCCGCCGCGCGGCGCGCGGCTTGCCGATCGGGCGTGCGGCCCAGCGCTCGCCATCGGGCTTCCTGGCCACGGTCGCGGTGCCGACCCTCTACACGATGGGGCTGGCGGGCATCTGGCACGGGGCAGGTCTGCAATACCTGATCTACGGCTTGCTGCACGCGGCCTATCTGACCGTCAATCATGCCTGGCGTAGTTGGCGTGCGCCGGCGCAACCCGGCGCGCCGCGCGCGACACCGGCGTGGCCAAAACTGCGTCATGCCGCGAGCGTCCTGACGACGTGCGTGGCTGCGCTGGTGGCGTTCGTGTTCTTCCGTGCGCATGGGGTCGGTGACGCCCTTGCGATGCTGGCGGGCATGATCGGCTTGCACGGCTTCGGCGTGGGCGAGTGGCCGCCGCTCGATGCCGCCTCCGATGTTCTCGGTTGGCTACGCCTTGCGCTGGGGCGCGCCATGCCGGCGCCGCAACTTGCACTGTTGTTGGCGATCGCTTGGTTTGCGCCGAATTCGCACGAGTTGATGGGCCGCTTTTCGCCGGCGCTCGAGCGCGCATCGAATACCGTGCCGGCGCGCTTCGCGTGGGCGCCGTCGTGGCGTTGGACGGCCGCGGTGGTGCTGGTGCTGCTCGTCTGCGCCGCGCAGTTGCATGGCGAAGCGCGTTTCCTCTATTTCCAGTTCTAAATGTTCGATTCGAAGGAGATGTCGATGACGTCAATCCAAACCGGCTTGCTCGAACAGGCCCAAGCGATCGTGGAGTCGGTAGTGCTGAGGCGGGTCGATGCCGATACGCCGTTGCTCGAATCGGGGCTCGTCGATTCGGTCCTTGCCGTGGAAATCGTGCTGCGTGTCGAAGTGGAATTCGGCGTGCAGCTTCCGCCCACCGAGATCGCCGAACATCTGGCGAGTGTGTCGGCGCTCGCGGCGTTCATCGCGGACCACGCATCGAACGCCAGCCACCGGTAGGCGACGACGATGCGTTTCGATCTTGCCGAAAGCCGATTCGTCGAAACCGACCGGTGCGCCGATGCGCCCGCCGTCATCGCCGCCGACCGGACGCTAAGCTGGCGCGAGCTTGCCGACGCCGCGGCCGCTTGGCGCGATGCCGCCATAGACGAAGGCATCGAACGCGATGTGCCCATCGTCGTGCGCGGCCATAAGGAAGCCGCGTTTTTCGTCGCGATGGCGGGGGCGCTGTTGCTCGGCGCGCCGTTCGTGCCGGTCGATACGGTTTATCCCGAGGAACGCCTGCGCCGCATCGCGCGTACGTTGAACGCCGCCGTGTACTTCGACGCACGCCGCGGCGCCTTCGAGCGATTCGAATCGGCGCAGGGCGCCGTCGCCGCAAACGCCGTCGTGCAAGCGCAGCCGGCACCGCTGCGAGAAAAGCACCTGGCGTACGTGTTGTTCACATCGGGCACCACGGGCGAGCCCAAGGGAGTGCAGATTGGGCGGGAAAGCGTGCAATCGCTGGCCGAGTGGATGACGACCGACTTCGCGCTAGGTCCGACGCCTGTCTTCATGAATCAAGCGCCGTTCAGTTTCGACCTGTCGATGTATGAAGTGTTCGGCACGCTGGCGCTGGGCGGCACGATCGTGATGATGTCGCGCGCGGCGTGCCTGCCTGGGGCGACTTTTATCGACGCGCTGGTTCGGGCCAGCGTGACCACTTGGGTGTCGACGCCTTCCTTCGCTCAGCAGCAGTTGCTCGACCCGCGTTTCGCGCAGGCATCGCTGCCGACGCTGCGCACGTTCTTGTTCTGCGGCGAGATCCTGCCGGTGCCGCTCGCACGGCGGTTGCGCGAGCGTTTTCCGCAGGCGCGCATCATCAACACCTATGGCCCGACCGAGGCGACTGTGGCGGCGACGTGGACGGTCGTCGACGACGCCATGTTGGCCGCCAACCCGGAGCGTTTGCCGATCGGCGTCGCTCGGCGCGGCGGCGAGGTTTTCGTGGAGGACGGAGAGGTGTGCATCGCGGGCCCCTATGTCATGCGAGGCTATTTGAATCGCGCCGATTTGAATGCGACGCGCATGTTCTCGCATGCGGGACAGCGCGCGTTTCGCACGGGCGACATCGGCAGCGCGGATGCGTACGGGCTGCTGTTCTGCCACGGCCGCATCGACGATCAAGTGAAGCTGAACGGCTATCGCATCGAGTTGGCGGAGATTGACGCGGCGCTCGCTTCGATGCCCGGCGGGGCGCATGCGGCGGCGGTGCCGTTGCGCCGGCCTGACGGGGCAGTCGCTCGAATCGTCGCTTTCGTCGAAACGGGCGCGAACGACGAGGAGGGCGCGCGGCTCGCGCTGCCGGCCGATTGGCGCGGGCGGCTGGCCGAGCGCTTGCCGCCGTACATGATCCCGTCGGAACTGATCCCGTGCCGGTTGTTGCCGCTGACGGTCAACGCGAAGATCGATCGGGCGCGCTTGGCGGATGATTATCGAAATGCGATGACCGACTCCGTGGTGCGCAGCGATGGACGGTGAGCGCATGACGCGTGCAGGCGCGCGCCGAGGCGAACGAAGTTGGCGGTGGGTGCAGTTCATGGTGGGCGATATCGGCGGTGCGCGCAGAGCAGCCGCAGCCGC
>DATJJH010000108.1:0-20119 GCA_035492395.1 Trinickia sp.
CAGCAAATGCCCGTTGTAGTGGAAATCGCCGACGAGCGGCACCGTCACGCCCATCCGGTCGAGCTGCTCGCGAATCGCGGGAACGGCGCGCGCGGCCTCCGGCGTATTCACGGTGATTCGCACGAGTTCCGAGCCCGCTTGCGCCAGTTCCTTGACTTGGATAGCCGTGCCGATCGCATCGGCCGTATCCGTATTCGTCATCGACTGAATACGGACGGGAGCATCGCCGCCGATCGTCACAAGCTGGCCGCCCCAGCGAACATCGACCGCATTCGAGGCGCGACGCTTCGCGGGACCGCCGAAAACCGGTTCGGAAGAACAAATTTGACTGCTGTTGTCGGTAAGCATCGAAAGAACCGTGGATACTGGTTACGCTGCGCGCGCGACCGTTTTCGACGGCCGCGCGCCCGAATGAACATGGCCGCGGCGGGCCGCCGCGGCGCTAGATCGTTACGGCAACGTGAAACGCACGACGTTGCCCTTGTTGGGACCGAACTTGGCCGCTTCGACGGGCTGTCCGTCGAGCGTCATCGATTCCAGCCCCGCGCGGTTGCCCGCTGTAATCTTGAAGGGCGCCTGCCCCGATACTTCCTTCGACTCGCCGGCGTGCACGAGCCCCGAGAAAACTTCCTTGCCGTTTTTGTCGCGGACACTGAACCAGCTGTCTTGCGTGACCTTCACCGCGACCGTCGACGCACCGGGCGCCGCCGTGGCCTGCTGCGCCGCGGGCTCCGATGCTTTCGCGACGGCCGTCTGCTGCGACGCAGGCTGAGGTGCGGCAACGGGGACCGAGGCGGGCGGCGTGGCCTGCACGATCGCCGGCTGCGAAGCCGCGGGCGGCAGCTCCGTCGTTTCGAGATGGGCAATCGTTGCGCCGCTGGCCGCGGCCGTCGTCGCTGCGCTGGCCTGTTCGTCCGTAGCCGCAGCCGCACCAGATGCCGTCGCTTGGTCGCCCACCGACCCGGATGTCATGACCGCGGTACCGGGCGCCACCGCACCCGACGCCGCGCCGGCCGGATTGGCGGCCAACCCGCCCGCACGGGCCTTCAGGCGCGCCAACCAGGCCGACGAATCACTACCCTGGCGCCACATCGCCAACGCGATGATGACGACGACGCCGGCCGCGACGCCCCACCACCACGATCGGTGCTTAGGCGTGCCGCCCAGCGACACGGACACTCGCCCGCGGGGCAGATCCGCGCCCCTCGAAGCAGGCATCGACAGAT
The DNA here is from genome assembly GCA_035492395.1 of Trinickia sp. Taxonomy (GTDB): domain Bacteria; phylum Pseudomonadota; class Gammaproteobacteria; order Burkholderiales; family Burkholderiaceae; genus Trinickia. The sequence continues at coordinate 1,227 of DATJJH010000108.1, forward strand.
CGGGTTCGGGTTCGCCTTTGACGCGCCGCAAGGCTTGAGCGAACGGCTCGGGATCGGTGCCCAGCATCTTGGCATAGCTGCGGATGACGCCCAGCGCGAACGTCGTACCGGGCAACTGGCTGATGTCGCCCGCCTCGAGTGCGCGCATTTTATTTGGCGAAACCTTCAATCGCGCCGACACGTCATCGACGGACCAGCCCTTCGCTTCCCGCATTTGCGCAAGACGCGCTCCGACCGCGGCCAGCGAGTCGAGCGGCGCGTACGAGGCGCCCGGCGCCGCCTGCGGCGCGGCGTTTCCCCGGCCCGCGCCAGTCTGTGTGCCTTCTGATTGCGGATGCTGCGGCTCACTCATCCCTGATCCTCGCGTCGATTCTCTTTTTCCACTCCGCGCGTTGTACAGCTCATCAGCTGCCCTCGCTGCGCGGACCGTCTGTCTCGCTACTGCATGGCCGCGCACACATGGCGCCGCCCCCTTCATGCCGCGCATCGCCTAAAGCGATGCGACTTTTCTTGCCTGCCGCTCGTGCCGTACCCCGATCGGTCACGCGCTCAGGCGCCAATACGTTAGCGCACGGGCCGCACTTCGATGACCTTGCCCGTCCGGCCCATCCGCTCGGCCACCCGCGTGCGATCCTTCACCGCACCCGCGAGCTGACCGCAAGCGGCATCGATATCGTCGCCGCGCGTCTTGCGCACCGTCGTCACGACGCCCGAGTCGATGAGGATCTGCGCGAAGCGCTTGATCCGGTCAGCCTTGGAGCGCACGAGGCCCGACTCCGGAAACGGATTGAACGGAATCAGGTTGAACTTGCACGGCACGTCGGCCGTCAGCGCAAGCAACTCGCGTGCGTGCGCGTCGCTGTCGTTGACGCCGTCGAGCATGCAGTACTCGAACGTGATGAAATCGCGCGGTGCAACTTCGAGGTACCGCCTGCAGGCGCTCATCAACTCGCGCAGAGGATACTTCTTGTTCAGCGGCACCAGCATGTCGCGCAGCGAATCGTTGGGCGCATGCAGCGACACGGCCAGCGCAACCGGCAGGTCGGCCCCGAGCCGGTCCATCATCGGCACGACGCCCGACGTCGAGACTGTTACACGGCGGCGCGATAGCCCGTAGGCGTTGTCGTCCAGCATGAGCCTGAGCGCCGGGACGAGCGCATCGTAATTGAGCAGCGGCTCGCCCATGCCCATCATGACGACATTGGTGATGACGCGCTCGCCCTTGTTGTCGGGCGCATGCGGGCGGCCGAGCGCAGCGCGCAACGCGAATTCGGCCATGCGCAACTGGCCGATGATTTCGGCCGTGCTCAGATTGCGCGAAAAACCCTGCTTGCCCGTCGAGCAGAACCGGCAGTTCACGGCGCAGCCCGCCTGCGACGACACGCACAGCGTGCCGCGAGTCTCTTCCGGAATGAACACCGTCTCGACGGCGTTGCCATTGCCGACGTCGACGAGCCACTTGCGCGTGCCGTCGGCCGACACGTGGTCGCTGACCACGGGCGGCATCACGATCGCCGCGCGATCCTTGAGCTTCGTGCGCAGCGACTTCGCGAGATCGGTCATGCCGTCGAAATCGACGGCGTTGTATTGGTGAATCCAGCGCTGCAGCTGCTTGGCGCGAAACGCCTTCTCGCCCAGGCTGTCGCAATAGGCGACGAGGCCCGCGGCGTCGAGGTCGAGAAGATTGACGGAGGAACTGCTCGTCATGTCGGATCCTGCTGTTTCAATGCAGCCCGCCCGGCACGGCCACGCGCATGGAGCGCGACACCGGGCCAGGCGGGCTGCTCGCGCCAGGCATCGATCGAGGACTTATCGTCCGGCGATCAGCGCGAGTAGACGTTGATTTCCGGAAAGAAGAACGCGATTTCGACGGCCGCCGTTTCCGCGGCGTCCGAACCGTGCACGGCGTTCGCGTCGATGCTGTCGGCGAAATCCGCGCGGATCGTGCCCTTGTCGGCCTTCTTCGGATCGGTTGCGCCCATCAGGTCGCGGTTCTTCACGATGGCGCTTTCGCCTTCGAGCACTTGCACCATTACCGGGCCCGAGATCATGAATTCAACGAGATCCTTGAAGAACGGACGCGCGGCGTGGACGGCGTAGAATTTTTCCGCGTCGGCGCGCGACAATTGCGCCATGCGCGCTGCGACGATCTTCAGGCCCGCGCTTTCGAAACGGCTGTAGATCTGGCCAATGACGTTTTTCGCCACTGCATCGGGCTTGATAATCGACAGAGTACGCTCGATCGCCATAAAAACTCCAAAAAATTAAGGGGTTACGGATTCTAATGAATCTGCAATTGTAGCATGTTCCAGTGTATGATTGCGATCGATCCCCTTCGCTCGCGAAAGATCGTTCGAAAAGCGTGCGCAGCGCTTGAAACTCCCGCCGATCGGGCCGATCTTAGGAAACGGGTAGACCACTTGCGCGGCCTTCGCCCGCGGTCGAGCGAAACCCTGTTTGAGTGCGTTTTTACGCAAGGAGAAAGCATGAACGACTATCCGTACAACGCCACCCGCGGCGGCGCCGTCGGTTCGGCGGCCATCCGCAACCGGGTGCTACGGAATACCTACTGGCTGCTCGCGCTATCGATGGTGCCGACCGTGATCGGCGCTTGGCTCGGCGTGGTGAGCGGTTTCTCGCTGTTCGCGGCCACGAGCCCCGTCATGAGCCTGTTCGCGTTCCTGGCGATCGCTTTCGGCTTCATGTTCGCGATCGAGCGCACGAAGGAAAGCTCGGTGGGCGTGCTCGTGCTGCTGGGCTTCACGTTCTTCATGGGCCTGATGCTTTCGCGGCTCCTGACGATGATCCTGCACTTCTCGAACGGGGCGTCGCTGATCATGCTCGCGTTCGGCGGTACGGCGGTCATCTTCGCGGCCATGGCCACGATCGCCACGGTCAGCAAGCGCGATTTCTCGGGTCTCGGCCAATGGCTGTTCATGGGCGTGATCGTCATCCTGCTCGCCGGGGTCGCGAACATGTTCCTGCACCTGCCGGCCCTGATGCTGACCGTGTCGGTGCTCGCCATCGTGATTTTCTCTGCCTACATGCTGTTTGACGTACAACGCATCGTGAACGGCGGGGAAACGAACTACATCACGGCCACGCTCGCGATCTATCTCGATCTGTACAACGTGTTCGTCAATCTGCTGTCGCTGCTCGGCATCTTCGGCGGCAACCGCAACTGACGCGCTTTGGGGGCGGCAACGCCCCCACCCCGGTCAAACGGCAGCATAAACAAGCCTTCGTGAGCCCAAGCGGCGCGAAGGCTTTTTTTCGCCCGCGGCGGCGATGCGGCGAGCGGATCCGGGGGCGGACGCTCCGGTCAGTCGCGCTCGAACAGCGCGATCGATTCGACGTGGGACGTATGCGGAAACATGTTGATCACGCCCGCGCCCTTCAGCCGATACCCCGCTTCGTGCACGAGCAGTCCCGCGTCGCGCGCGAGCGTCGCCGGATTGCACGAGACGTAGACGATTCGACCCGGCAATGATCCAACCCCACTTTGCGCGATTTCTGCCAGCGCTTTCGAGACCGCGAGCGCGCCTTCGCGCGGTGGGTCGATGAGGAACTTGTCGAAGGGGCCGAGCGCGCGCAGATCGTCGGCCGTTACGTCGAACAAATTACGGCAAGCGAACGACGTGTGCCCATCCACGCCGTTGGTCTTGGCGTTCGCCAGCGCGCGCGTGGTCAGCGCTTCGCTGCCTTCGATGCCCACCACCTCGCGCGCCAAGCGGGCGAGCGGGAGCGTGAAATTGCCCAATCCGCAGAAAAGGTCGAGCACGCGATCGCCGCGCTTGGGCGAAAGCAGTCGCAGCGCACGGCCGACCAACACGCGGTTGATCGCGTGATTGACCTGCGTAAAGTCGGTCGGCTTGAACGGCATGCGGATGCCGAACTCGGGCAACGTGTAGTCGAGTTGGACATCAAGCGGATAGAACGGCACTGCCGTGTCCGGTCCTTTTGGCTGAACCCAAAATTGCACGCCGTACTCGTCGGCGAAAGCGCGCACGTGCGCTTCGTCGTCGGCCGTCATCGGCTCCAGCACGCGTAGCACCAGCGCCGTGACGCTCGTGCCCACGGCCAATTCGATTTGCGGCAGACGATCGCGGATCGACAGACGCGCAACAAGCTCCCGCAGCGGCACGAGCATCGCCGAAACGTGCGGCGGCAGCACTTCGCAGCTCGTCATATCGGCCACGTAGCTGCTCTTTCTCTCATGAAAACCGACCAGCACGCCGCCCTTCTTGGCGACATGGCGCACTGTCAGCCGCGCACGGTATCGATATCCCCAAGTGGGTCCATGGATAGGCCGGAAAACGGTTTCCGGCCGGACTTTGGACAAATGCCAGAGGTTGTCCTCGAGCACCCGCTGCTTGATCGCGACTTGCGCGCGCTCGTCGAGATGCTGCATCGAACATCCGCCGCAGGTACCGAAAAACTTGCATTGCGGCGCGGTGCGCATGGCGCTTGCGCGTAGCACATCGACGACTTCAGCCTGCTCGAAGCTCGCCTTTTTTCGATAGCTGGTATACGTGACCCGCTCTCCGGGCAACGCCCCCTCGACAAAAATGACCTTGCCCGGCTCGCCCTCTTCGGTCGTCAACCGACCGACGCCACGGGCCTCCATATCGAGCGAGTGGATTTCGATAGCGGGCGATACGACGGGCGAGGCGCCGCGTTGGCTGCGACGCGCGATACTACGAGGAGATTCGGACACCTGCGGCTTCCTGACGGACATGGGACGAAAGGCGAGATTGTAGACGAACGGCGCAATGCCACGGAGAACGATGGTGAAGCTCGTGAGTTGGAACGTGCAATGGGGACGCGACGCCGGCGGACGCGTCGACCTGAACCGAACGATCGCCGAAGCCAAGCGGCTGGCCGACTTCGACGTGCTCTGCATGCAAGAGATTACGCGCGGGTTCGGCGCGTTGCCGGGCGGGCCGGGGTCGGACCAGTTCGAAGACATTTCCCGCGCGCTGCCCGGCTACACCGTGCTCGATGCAATCGGCGCCGATCTTTCGCCGATGGACGGGTCTAACCAGCGCCGCCAGTTCGGGAACGCCATCGCGACACGCCTGCCCGTCTCGATGGCCATCCGCCACTCGCTGAGGTGGCCGGCCGACGCCGCCGCGCCGTCGATGCAGCGCGTCGCGCTCGAGGCGGTCATCGAAGCAAGCAGCGGCCCGCTGAGAGTGATCGTCACGCATCTCGAATTTTATTCGCTGAAGCAGCGTCTCGCGCAAGTCGACGACTTGCGACGGTTGCAGTTGGAAGCGGCCGATCACTCGGCGCATCCGGCGCCCGCCGAAAACGCGATTGGCCCGTTCGCGCCAACAGCCAGACCTGTCAGCGCGATCGTCTGCGGCGACTTCAACAGTGCTTTCGGGTCGGAGGCGTACCAGCGCTTTGTCGCCCCGTTGCCGGGTGCACCCGGCTTCCTCGACGCATGGACAACGTTGCATCCGGGTATGACGCCGCCCTTGACGGCGGGCGTGTACGACACTGAGCAGTGGAGCGACGGGCCGCTGACGTGCGATTTCATCTTCGTCACGGAAGACTTGCGCCACCGCCTACGAAGCTGCGAGATCGATGGGGCGACGCAAGCATCCGATCATCAGCCTATCGTTTTAGAGATCGACTGAGCCGAAAGGCCCTATCAGCGAGCGTCGCGCGGGCGGACGCCGGGAGCAACGCGGTCACAGCGACGCGGTTGCGGCTCCTGGCATGGCAGGTTCCGAAAACGCGGCCAAGTACTCGGCCCAGTGCGGCGCGCTCTCTTGTGCCAGCGATTGTTTGACGAACGCGATCTCGTCGGCGTACTCGTCGGGGGAAAAGGCGCCGCGCATCAATTGAAAGCGGCAATAGAGCAAGTAGGTGTTGAGGACATCGGTTTCGCAATAATTGCGGATTTCGTCGATCCGACCTTCACGAAAGGCGGTCCACACCTGCCCGCCGTCCATCCCGAGCTTGCCCGGAAAACCGCAAAGCTTGGCCAGCGCGTCGAGCGGCGCATTCGCGCGCGCTTGATACATGGCGAGCACATCCATCAGGTCGGTATGACGGGAGTGGTACCGGCTGATGTAGTTGTTCCACTTGAAGTCGCGGTCGTCTTCGCCCAGATCCCAATAGCGCGAGGCCGAAATGCCGTGCACGAGCGCGCGGTAATGCAAGACGGGTAAATCGAAGCCGCCGCCGTTCCACGAAACGAGTTGCGGCGTGTACTTTTCGATCACCCGGTAGAACGATTGAATGAGCGCGGCTTCGCCGTCCTCGACCGTGCCAAGGGAGCGCACGCGCAATCCGGACCGGTCGCGGAACACACACGAAATGGCCGCCACGCGCTGCAGGTGGTGCGGCAAGAAATCGCTGCCGGTCTTTTCGCGGCGCGCGGCAAATGCGTGCTCGGCCACGTCGGCATCGCTCATGGAATCGGGCAGGTCGTCAAGGCGACGAATGCCGGCGACATCGGGGATCGTCTCGATGTCGAAAACGAGAATCGGAATCATGAAGTATTAGAGCACGGCGTCCTTGCGCACACCGTTGGATGCGAAAAATCGCTTCAAGCGTACGAGCGCTTCCTGCTGGATCTGCCTCACCCGCTCGCGCGTCAGGCCCATTTCATCGGCCAGCTCCTCGAGCGTGGCCGGCTCGATATGATTGAGCCCGAAACGCCGTTCGATGACGTGCCGATGCTTGTCCGACAGCCTCGACAGCCAAGCCCGCGTCAACGTTTCCAACTCGCGGTGCTGCACTTCCGCGTCGGGCGACTGGCTTTGGTCGTCGGACAGCAAATCGAGCAGGCTGCTGGCCGGGTCGAGGTCGAGCGGCGCGTCGAGCGAGGCGGTGTGCTCGTTGAGCGCGAGAATATCGGTGACCTCGTCGGTCGTCTTGCCCGTGAGATAAGCGATGTCGTCGATACTCGCATCGCGACGTTCGACGGGCTCGCCGGAATTCATCGAATTCTTTTCCAGGTGGCGCTTCGCGCGCAGCACTTGGTTGAGCTCGCGGATGACGTGCACCGGAAGGCGCACCGTGCGCGCCTGGTTCATGATCGCCCGTTCGATGCTTTGGCGAATCCACCAAGTCGCATAGGTCGAAAAACGGAAACCGCGCGTGGGATCGAACTTTTCGATGGCGTGCATGAGGCCCAGATTGCCTTCCTCGATCAAATCGAGCAACGGCACGCCGCGATTCAGGTAGCCCTTCGCGATGCTCACGACCAGCCGCAGATTGCGTTCGATCATCACCTGCCGCGCTTCGAATTCGCCCGCCTTGGCCAGTCGCGAATAGCGCTGTTCTTCCTCGACCGTCAACAATGGCTTGACGCTGATGCGATTCAGGTAATGCTGAATCGTGTCCGCCGTCAGCTCGGCTTGCAGCAGCGCGCGAAAATCGTCGGGATCCGGGCCGGGCTCGGCCGCCCCTTCGCGCCCCTCCGCACCCTCCTCGGCTTCCCCGGAGGCCGCCTCGGATTCGTACTCGGATTCGGACTCGGCCGCGTCGTCCTCGGGCTCGTTCGTCGAAGCGCCGGCATCGTGCACCCGGTCGCGCGTGTCGCGGCTATGCGTGTCCGTTTCGGCGTGCTGCTTGCGGCGCTTCGATGTCGGCATGGTCGTATCGCTTATTGCGGCGGCAAGTATTTCATCGGATCGACAGGTTTGCCCTGTCGGCGGATCTCAAAATGCAGCATCACGCGGTCGGCATCGCTATTGCCCATCTCGGCGATCTTCTGCCCCTTCGTCACCGCATCCCCCTCTTTTACCATCAAAGCGCGGTTGTGTGCATAGGCGGTGAGATACATCGCGTTGTGTTTGATGATAATGAGATTGCCGTAACCGCGCAGCCCATTTCCGGCATAAACGACGCGCCCATCGGCTGCGGCCTTGACGGGCTCGCCCGGCGCGCCGCCGATGTTCAGGCCTTTGTTCCGGTTGTCGTCGAACGTGTTGAGGATGTTTCCTCGCACAGGCCACGAGAACGCGACGCTGCCATCGCCGACCGGCGAGCTGGCCGGTGCGCCCGCCGCCGGCTGAGGCGGAATCGTCGTGGCAGTCGCGCCAGGACCCGAGCCGTACATCGGCGGCACGGCGGCGTTCGCCGTCGGGGCGGACGGTGCGCCTGCGCTAGAAGAGGCAAGCGGAGCGCCTTGCACCGCGCCGCCGTTCGTCACAGGCGCCGTCGCCACGCCAGGCGTCATCGCTGCCGTGTTGGCACCGGGCGGCGCGACGCGCAATAGCTGGTCGACTTCGATTTGGTTCGGGTTCGTGAGGTTGTTCCACGCGGCGATGTCGCGATAGTTCTGGCCGTTTTCAAGCGCAATGCGATAGAGCGTATCGCCGGGCTTGACCCGGTAGTAGCCGGGCGGCGGCGGACCGAGCGGGACGGCGCTTTGCGAGGCGCCCAACGGAGCGGCGGCGGTGGCCGCTGTCGAAAGCGTGCTCGAGCGGTCCACGACGGGCGCCTGATCGAGCCGGGTCGCGCATGCGGCGAGCGTAGTGAGGGCAAGCGCACAGACGACGCGCTGAGCGGCCGTCAACCGAGCCTGTTCGTTGTGTGTTTGCATCGCGCGCAACGTAAACATCGGTGTCAAATCACTCCGGATTTTAAGGGGACAAAGAAAACGCGATCAAGGCGGGACTCCCGCCATTGACTCGGCGCGACGCGCTCGACGAGCGTCAGCACTTGCGCCGGCCCGTTCTGCGAACCGACCGGTGCGACGAGCCTGCCGCCAACCGCCAACTGCTCGAGCAACGCCTGCGGCACGTCGAGCCCGGCCGCCGCGATGACGATTGCATCGAACGGCGCGGCGGCCGGCAAGCCCACCCGCCCGTCGCCGTAATGCAGCCGAATATTCGGCACCCGCAACGGCCGCAGATTGAGCTTCGCGCGCTCGTACAACGGCTTGATCCGCTCGATCGAGTAAACGTCGCTCGCGATGCGGCTCAATACGGCGGCTTGATAACCGCAGCCCGTGCCGATCTCGAGTACGCGCTCGAGGGAACGGCCAGCACCGGCCAATTCCAGCATGCGCGCCACCACCGACGGCTTCGAGATCGTCTGGTGATGGCCGATGGGCAGCGCCGAATCCTCATAAGCCTGCGCCGCCAACCCCGGATCGACGAACATATGACGCGGGACCGCCGCCATTGCGTCGAGCACGCGAGCATCGGCGATGCCATGACCTCGAAGCCTTTCGACCATGCGCTCGCGTACCCGTTCCGAGGTCAGCGCGAGCGCGCTCGTCAGCGGAACGTTGGGGGCCCCCATTTTGTCGGCGGGATACGACGTATGCATGTCAGCGCGCCGGCCCGCGCTCTCGCGGACGGACACCGCTTCGCGCGCGCGCGTGCGCTCGTCGGGGCGCGCGCGAGAATCGGCGGCCGTACGGGGTTTGCGCTCTAGATCGGCAAGCCCGAGCGGAAAGCGCTTGGCGCGTTCGCCCGTCATGAATCGCGACGCGCGGCGTGCGCCCACTCTCTCGTGGCGGCCATCATTTGTGTGTGCGTGAGATCGAGCTGCAGGGGCGTGATGGATACGCGGCCTTGAGCGAGCGCGTGAAAATCGGTGCCCTCGCTCGCATCCAGCGCCTCGCCCGACGGCCCGATCCAGTAGATCGGCTCGCCGCGCGGGTTGGCTTGGCGGATGACGGGCTGCGACGGGTGCCGTTTGCCGAGGCGCGTCACTTCCCAATCGCCGAGCTGGTCATAGGGCAGATTCGGAATATTGACGTTCAGCAGCGGGTGCGCCGGCAGCGGATGGTTCAGGAAATGACGAACGATGTCGGCCGCCACGCGCGCCGCATCTTCCAAGTGAGCCCAATCTTTTTCGACGAGCGAAAAGGCGATGGCCGGGACGTTGAACATCACGCCCTCGGTGGCGGCAGCGACCGTACCCGAGTAAAGGGTATCTTCGCCGACGTTCTGGCCGTTGTTGATGCCCGAGACGACGAGATCGGGCTTGTGATCGAGCATACCCGTCAGCGCAATGTGGACAGAATCGGTCGGCGTGCCATTTACGTAGTAAAAACCGTTCGCCGATCGCCAAACGGACAGCGGACGCGAAAGCGTCAGCGAGTTCGATGCGCCGCTGCAATTTTGCTCGGGCGCCATCACCGTCACCTCGCCCAGGGGCTTCAGTGCGTGATAAAGCGCCGCAAGTCCGGGCGCGAGATAACCGTCGTCGTTGCTCAGTAGGATTCGCATCCGGCGATTGTAACCGAGGAGCGAAGGCGTCTCTACGATCGAACGACTACGCGCGCGGCAATTCGTTCAGACCTCAAAAAGGCACGGTCGTTCGAGTGGTTCTACACTGCTGCGAGACTCCCACCTCTCCAAGGGGAGCATGGCGCCGACGCGACGATCCGCTATGACAGCGAGAATTTACGCGAGCGCATCGCCGAGCTGACGAACGGGAGAGGCCCGGACGTCGTCTACGACCCGGTCGGCGGGGCGTTTTCCGAGCCGGCGTTTCGCAGCATCGGCTGGCGCGGCCGCTACCTCGTCGTGGGGTTCGCGAGCGGCGAGATTCCCAAGCTGCCGTTGAATCTGGCCCTGCTCAAGGCCGCAAGCATCATCGGCGTGTTTTGGGGGGAATTCGCCAGTCGCGAGCCGCTGGCCGCTTCCGCACAGACACACCGCGCCACCCGCTGGGCGGACCCGCTAGACGATCTTGCGGGCGCGCAACTCGGCGATCGCCTGCGCGTCGTAGCCGAGCGCGGCGAGCACGTCGTCCGTATGCTCGCCGAGCGCCGGCCCGAGCCATCGTGTGCCGCCCGGCGTCTCGGAAAGCTTTGGCGTGACGTTCGGCAACGCGATGTCGAGCCCATCCTGCCACTTGAAGTGCTCGATCATCTTGCGAGCCGCGAATTGCGGATCGGTGAACATGTCGGCTGCGCTGTAGATGCGGCCAACCGGCACATCGGCGGCGTTCAGGACGCCGAGCGCTTCCTCGATCGTGCGTTCCGAAAGCCACGCGGCGATCGCATCGTCGATCTCGCGGGTGCGCGGCACGCGGCCGTCGTTATGGGCGAGCGCCGGATCGTCGGCAAGATCTTGGCGTTCGATCGCCACCATCAGGCGCTTGAAAATCGGATCGCTGTTGCCGCCGATAACGATGCTGCCATCCTTGCATGGATAGGTATTCGACGGCACGATGCCCGGCAGCGAAGCGCCCGTGCGTTCGCGCACGGCCCCGTACACGCCGTATTCCGGCACGATGCTTTCCATCATGTTGAACACGGCTTCGTATAGCGCCACGTCGACGACCTGCCCTTTGCCCCCGTTCGCCTGCCGGTGGTGCAGCGCCATCAGCGCGCCGATGACCGCATGCAGCGCGGCGATCGAGTCGCCGATCGAGATGCCGATGCGCGGCGGCGGTAGCTCGGGGTAACCCGTGATGTAACGCAGGCCGCCCATCGCCTCCGCGATCGAGCCGAAGCCGGGCCGATCGCGATACGGGCCGCTCTGGCCGTAGCCCGATAACCGCACCATGACGAGGCCAGGATTTTCGGCGCTGAGCACGTCGTAGCCGAGGCCGAGTTTTTCGAGCAGCCCCGGACGGAAGTTCTCGACCACGATGTCGGCTTCGCGCGCGAGCTGCTGGAGAATCCGCTTACCTTCGGGCGCCTTCAAGTTAAGCGTCACCGACTTCTTGTTGCGCGCCTGAACGGCCCACCAGAGCGACGTGCCGCCGGTTTCCGGGTAGAGCATGCGCCACTTGCGCAGTGGGTCTCCGCCGTTCGGATCCTCGACCTTGACGATTTCGGCGCCGAACTCGCCGAGCATCCGCGACGCGAACGGCCCCGCGATCAGCGTGCCCAGCTCGAGCACCTTGACACCCGCGAGCGGGCCGGTCGATGCGCTCATGTCGCTCCTCTCCTCTTCAAAGGTTCAAAGTACGTTCGGCAGAGCGCCGACGTATCGCGCCGCGGCGCCGTTTTCGCTAGAGCGAACGGCGATCGAGCATCGCGCGAGCGATCGTGCCCGCGTCGACGTATTCCAGTTCACCGCCGACAGGCACCCCGCGCGCCAAGCGCGTCACCGACAAATCTCGTGCTTTCAAGGTTTGCGCAAGGTAATGGGCCGTGGCCTCGCCTTCGTTCGTAAAATTCGTGGCCAGCACGACTTCCTTGACGACGCCGTCCGACGCGCGTTTGACGAGACGATCGAAGTGGATTTCCTTCGGGCCGATTCCGTCGAGCGGACTCAAGCGTCCCATGAGGACGAAATACAGACCGCGGTACGTCATCGTCTGCTCGAGCATGATTTGATCCGCCGGCGTCTCGACGACGCAAAGCAGCGTCGGGTCCCTGGACTCGTCGCTGCATACGTCGCACAGGCGCGCCTCAGTGAACGTATTGCACTTCTCGCAATGGCGCAGATGCTCCGTCGCGAACAAGAGCGAGCGGCCAAGCCGCTCGGCGCCTTCGCGATCGTGCTGCATTAAGTGATAGGCCATGCGCTGCGCGGACTTCGGCCCGACACCGGGAAGCACGCGCAGCGCCTCGACAAGAGCGACGAGGGCGGAAGGCTGCTTCATCGGACCGTGCTCCGAGAAACAGCGCACTCCAATTTATTCACCGGCAAGGCGGGTGCGGATCGCAAAGGACGCATCGTCAGAACGGCAGCTTGAACCCCGGCGGCAGCGGGAGACCCGACGTCATGCCGCTCATCTTTTCCTGCGCGGTGGCTTCCGCCTTGCGCACCGCGTCGTTGAACGCCGCGGCGACGAGATCTTCCAGCATGTCCTTGTCGTCGGCGAGCAAGCTCGGGTCGATCGACACGCGTCGGACATCGTTCTTGCAGGTCATCGTCACCTTCACGAGCCCGGCGCCGGATTGGCCCTCGACCTCGATCAGCGCAAGCTGCTCCTGCATCTTCTTCATGTTTTCCTGCATCTGCTGGGCCTGTTTCATCAGCCCGGCGAGTTGGCCTTTCATCATGGATGTGCTCCTTCGATCGTATGGACGTTGCATGCGGCCGTCGCATCGATGCGATGCCGCGAATAGGTTATCTGGAAGAGGTATTTCGTGCTCGTCGTGCCCTGTCGCATTGCGCTCGGGCGGTTCAGCGCGCCGCGGCCCCCGCCTCGGCGTCGGGCGAAATCGGTTTGACCGAGCCCGGCACGATGCTCGCGCCGAAATCGCGGATCAGCGATCGGACGAAAGGATCCGCGCCGATTTCCCGTTCGGCGTCACGTTGGCGCTCGGCGCGCGCGGCCGCCTCGAGCACCGCGGCGGTGCGGCGCGCGGGGCCCACCGTGACCCGCACATCTAGCGTCTTGCCGAGTTTCTCGGCCAGCGCCGCCTTCAATTTAGCGACCTGCGCGGCGTCCGCATACTGCGGCACGGGCACGTTCAGCATCAAGGTCTCGCCATCGAGTTCGGTCAATTCGCTGTTGAATGCGAGCTGGTGAGCGACGCCCGTCAACCCGAGGCTGCCCGCAAGCGCCGGCCAGTCGCCCTCGAAGCCCAGGGCGCCGAGCGCGATGGGCGGCGGCAACTGGCTCAGGTCGACGGCTGGAGTGGATGGCGCGGCCGGAGCGTCGAAACGCGCATCGATGCGCACGTCGTCAGGGCCGCGATCGAACTCGGGCATGTAGCCGTCGTCAGGCGGGCCGGCAAAGTAATCGTCTTCGGAAGAAGGCGGCGGATAGTCGTCGGCCGGCGGCATGTCGTCCCATGGCGCCGGGGCTTGTGCGGGACCGGACGGCGCGGCGCGTTCAGCGCGCGGCGCCCCGAAGTTCTGCTCGGGCGCACGCGGACGCGGCGTCGGCACCACGACGGCAGGACGAGGCGCGGCCGGTTTGACCGGCGCCTCGGCCAGGGGCTTGGCGCTCGCCCGATTGCGATCGGTCGACACGCGCAGACCCGCGTTGCGCAGCACGTCGAGCGCGGCGCTCGCGCCACCCGTGCGCGGCCGGCTATCGGCTTGCGGCACGGCTGCCGCGGGCGCCGCGACTGAAGCCGATTCGGTCGAAGCAACCCCTGAGCGCCGCGTTGGCGGCGCGCTCGGCTGAGGTTCGCCAGCCGGTTCCAGCGTCGCCGCGGGGCGGAGTTCCCGGGAAGACGCGGGCGCAATGCCTTCCAAGTCGGGCGCCGCCGCCGTGAACGCGTCCCGCGCTTCCCTCGCGCCGTTCGCCATGAGCGGAACCGCGCCTTGCGATGCGGGCGCGTCGGCGGAGGAATCGGTCGGCTCGATCGGCGGCGCGGCGGATGCAGGTTCAGCCGGAGCCGGATCGACCGGTGCGGCGCGACGCTCGCTTGGGACGGATGCCGCTTGCGCCTCCGGCACAGGCGTCGACTCGGCGCGCGGCGGCTGCACGCGAGCAACGGCTCCAGCCGGAGACGCCGCCTGCGATGGGGCGGCATCGCCCGCGCCGCGCGCATTCACAGCAGCGCTCCCGCGCCCCGCTTGGGCAGACACCGGCGCGCCACGGCTCGCCGCGCCCCTCGACGCGCCCGCTTGCCCTGCCCCCCTCGGCGTCGTCCCCGACGGGCTGGAGCCCGGCGGCAACGTCGGCTCGAACGCGAGCATGCGCAACAGCGTCATCGCGAAGCCCGCGTACTCGTCGGGCGCCAAGCCCAATTCCGCGCGCCCGAGCGTGGCGATCTGATAGAACAGCTGGACTTGCTCCGGCGTGAGCGCCTCGGCGAAGCGACGCAGGTCACCCGCCTCGGGCCACTCGTCGAGCACCGAAGCCGGCGCGAACTGCGCCCAGGCGATGCGGTGAAGCAAACTCGCCAGATCTTGCAAAGCCGTGGAAAAGGACAGACTGCGCACCGCCATTTCGTCGGCCACCGACAGCACGAGTGCGCCGTCTGCGGCGACGATCGCATCGAGCAGGCGAACCAGATAACTTTGATCGAGCGCGCCCAGCATGCCGCGCACCGCTTCCTCGGTTACTTGATTGGCCGAGTAGGCGATTGCCTGATCGGTCAATGACAGTGCATCTCGCATGCTGCCTTCGGCCGAGCGCGCGAGCAGCCGCAGGGCCTGCGGCTCGAAGACGATCTGCTCGGCCGCCAGAATTCGTTCGAGATGGTCGACGATGTGCCCGGCCGGCATCTGCTTCAAATTGAATTGCAGGCAGCGCGAGAGCACGGTGACCGGAATTTTCTGTGGATCGGTCGTCGCAAGAATAAATTTGATGTGAGGCGGCGGCTCCTCCAGCGTCTTCAGCATGGCGTTGAAGGCGTGGTTCGTCAGCATATGCACTTCGTCGATCATGTAGACCTTGAAGCGCGCGTCGACCGGCGCATACACCGCGCGTTCGAGCAACGCGGCCATCTCATCGACGCCGCGGTTGCTCGCTGCATCCATTTCGACGTAATCGACGAAGCGCCCTTCGTCGATCTCCCGGCACGCGCGGCATACCCCGCACGGCGTAGCCGTGACGCCCGTCTCGCAATTGAGGGCCTTTGCGAAAATACGCGAGAGCGTCGTCTTGCCGACGCCGCGCGTTCCGGTGAAGAGATAGGCGTGATGCAGACGTCCACCGTCCAGCGCGTGCGTGAGCGCGCGCACGACGTGTTCTTGTCCGACGAGCGAAGCGAAATCCTTCGGCCGCCACTTGCGTGCGAGAACTTGATAGGTCATCGCGAAATTGTATCAGCAACGCCGAGGCGCCAATGCAACCGAGCGCCCAGTCCGCGACCGCATTGACGCGATGCGCAACGACCAAACCGCGAGCACGGCTATCGATCGGGGGTGTAGCAAACGGGGAAGCTGACGACGCGTGGCCTGAGCCAAGAAACCGGGAGGAGCCGAGGCGATCGGATAATAACTAGGGATCGGGGGAACCGGGGGGGAATCAGTGAGAGCGACGAAAGCGCAACTCAGAAGCGAAAGGTGACGAGCCTGACCCTCGGCACTGGTGGAAAACGGCTGTGGCTGCTTCGTTCCCGACCTGACCAGGTTGACCGCCCCTCCATGCGAGGAGGCCCGTCACGTCGCATTCTATCACCAGTGAGCGCGGCGCGCGAGCGCCGCACCGCAATTAGCCGGCAGCGCCGCGCCGCGCACGCACGGCCAACGTGAATCCACACATGCATGCATCGATACGCCTACCCCGAGACGCACGTGCGCCAGCGCGCGTGCGATGACTATCGCTTCGCACGACACATAGCAATTTGGGCTAATATGACAAAGAGACGACCCGCAGCCGCAGGAGCGCTCGTTCTCGAGCCGCCCCGCGCATTTTCGCGAAGCGAACGCCGTATTCGTTCCGGGGAAGCCCGACCGGCTGCGTGCGTCCGGAACGATTTCGCGTTTTGGTGTATTGTGGCGAGCAATTCAGACGCGGGCCCCGAACCCGAAGAGGTACTTTTACATGAGCGAACAAATCAAGCACATCAGCGACGCATCGTTCGAACAGGACGTCGTGAAATCCGATAAGCCCGTGCTTCTCGATTTTTGGGCCGAGTGGTGCGGCCCGTGCAAAATGATTGCCCCGATCCTCGACGAAGTCGCGAAGGATTACGGCGACCGTCTTCAAATCGCGAAGATCAACGTGGACGAGCATCAATCGACGCCCGCGAAGTTCGGCGTGCGAGGCATTCCCACGCTGATTCTGTTCAAGAACGGCGCGGTTGCGGCGCAGAAGGTCGGCGCGTTGTCGAAGTCGCAATTGACGGCGTTCCTCGACAGCCATCTGTGATGCACCGGCCGGGCCTGTTGCAACATGGCAACAGGCCCGGTGCGCGGCGCGATGACGCGTTGGGCCGCGGCCGGCTTGTGCTATGCTAGAATCATAAGACTTCAAGACATATAAGTCTCTGAGCGGTTCCGCTCAACTCTCCTCCCAAATTTCTTTTCGTCGCACCTCTCCCGGCGGGTTCTCCGTATGCATTTATCCGAGCTTAAGTCTCTGCACGTGTCTCAATTGATCGAGATGGCTAATGGCCTCGAGATCGAGAGCGCGAACCGCCTGCGCAAGCAGGAGTTGATGTTCGCCATTCTGAAGAAGCGCGCCAAAACCGGCGAAACGATCTTCGGCGACGGCACGCTCGAAGTGCTGCCCGACGGCTTCGGCTTCCTGCGTTCGCCGGAAATGTCGTATCTCGCGAGCACGGACGACATCTACATCAGCCCGTCGCAAATCCGCCGCTTCAATCTGCATACGGGCGACACGATCGAAGGCGAGGTGCGCACGCCGAAGGACGGCGAGCGTTACTTCGCGCTCGTGAAGGTCGACAAGGTTAACGGTCAGCCGCCCGAGGCCTCGAAACATAAGATCATGTTCGAGAACCTCACGCCGCTGCACCCGAATAAGCCGCTGTTGCTCGAGCGCGAAATGCGCGGCGAGGAAAACGTGACGGGCCGCATCATCGACATGATCGCCCCGATCGGCAAGGGCCAGCGCGGTCTGCTCGTCGCTTCGCCGAAATCGGGCAAGACGGTCATGCTTCAGCATATCGCGCATGCGATCAAGCAGAACCATCCCGATGTCGTGCTGTTCGTCTTGCTGATCGACGAGCGTCCCGAGGAAGTGACCGAAATGCAGCGTTCCGTGGCGGGCGAAGTCATCGCCTCCACGTTCGACGAACCGGCCACGCGTCACGTGCAAGTCGCCGAAATGGTGATCGAGAAGGCCAAGCGCCTCGTCGAAATGAAGCACGACGTCGTCATCCTGCTCGACTCGATCACGCGTCTCGCGCGCGCCTACAACACCGTCATCCCGGCTTCGGGCAAGGTGCTCACAGGGGGTGTCGATGCGAACGCGCTGCAACGTCCGAAGCGTTTCTTCGGCGCGGCCCGCAACATCGAAGAAGGCGGTTCGCTGACGATCATCGGCACGGCGCTCATCGAAACGGGCAGCCGGATGGACGACGTCATCTACGAAGAGTTCAAGGGCACCGGCAACATGGAAGTGCACCTCGAGCGGCGCCTCGCGGAAAAGCGCGTGTACCCGTCGATCAACTTGAACAAGTCCGGCACGCGACGCGAAGAGCTGCTCATCAAGCCTGAAATCCTCCAAAAGATTTGGGTGCTGCGCAAGTTCATTCACGACATGGATGAAGTCGAAGCCATGGAGTTCTTGCTCGACAAGATCCGTCAGACGAAGAGCAACTCGGAGTTCTTCGATCTGATGCGCCGCGGCGGATAAGGCTAAGGCTCAAGCGCCGCCTTCCTTTGATAGCGAAGGCGGCGGTCGCCACCCCTCGCCGCTCCAATGCTCTCCAAGCTTACGCGTTGGTTCGATACCCGTCGTCGCGAACGCGCGCTGCGCGACCACGCGATCGATGAGGCGCTCTGGCAAGCCACGCTCGACGGTTTGCCGTTCCTCCGCTATCTCGACGCCGCCGACCTCGCCCGCTTGCGCGAGATGACGAGCCTTTTCATTGCGCAAAAAGAATTTTCGACGGCGCACGGGCTTGAACTCACCGACCCGATCGTCGTCGGCATCGCCGTGCAGGCGTGCCTACCCGTGCTCAATCTCAGCCTCGATCTCTATCGGGGCTGGGTCGGCGTGATCGTCTACCCGGGCGAATTCGTGATCCGCAAGACGGTCGAGGACGAAGACGGCATTGTGCACGAGGTCGAGCACGACGCGAGCGGCGAAGCCTGGGAAGGCGGCCCCGTCATCCTCTCTTGGGAAGATGCGCAATTGACCGACGGACGCGACGCGTACAACGTCGTCATTCACGAGTTCGCGCATAAGATCGACATGCTGTCGGGCGAGGCGGACGGCCACCCGCCGCTGTTTCGACGGTGGCATGCGCCGCTCGACAACCAAGCGTGGGCCGACGTATTCGATCACGCGTACGATCGCTTCTGCGCGAAAGTGGATGCGATCCCCAAGCGGCGCTGGGCGCGCTTTGAACAAGAATCGCTAATCGATCCGTACGCCGCCGATCATGCTTCGGAGTTCTTCGCTGTCTGCAGCGAGGC
>DATJJH010000109.1:0-7368 GCA_035492395.1 Trinickia sp.
CCACAGCGCCGGCGTCAGCGACGGCAGCATCATCGGAATCATCATCACGGTCCACATCGCGACGAAGGAGGCGGCCGATCCCATCCATGTTTGTCCGCACGTCGACGCGGGTATCCACATGGAGGACAACGCCCAATCGCCGGGCATTGGAATATCCGGCATCGCGGACATCGACCGGCTCATCGCGATCGTCCCTGCAATGCCGGCAATGAAGACGAGCCCGATGACCCCGAAGAACAGACAACGAGCGGCCCGCGCGGCAGGCGGGCCGTCATTGCGGCATCGTTCGATACCGGCATCAAAGCGGACGTCGCCGCACGACACGGTCCGGCTCAACGCGGCGCGTACTCGTCATGCCGCTTCCACCAAACACCGGTCTCGTTGCGTCCCAGCGGTGCGCGATCGAGCCACTGATACATCCCCCACACCGCGTCGACGCCGCGAGCATACGTCGAATACGTGTGATAAACGACACCGTCCTCCAGCACGAACGCGCTGATGCCGGGCCGGTCGCGGGCATAGGTTTTCGCATCCGTGCCGCATGTATCGGCAAAAGCCTTGACGGGGGCGGGCGCGGGTTCCATGTCCATGGCATGCCTGCCGCGCACATAGTTGTATTCGATCTCGCCGTCGCGTTGTTGCATCTCCGTGAACGACACGTTGAAGTCGAAATTGAAGCTGCTGTCGGCCGACGACGCCCACGGGAACGTCCATCCCATGCGCTGCTTATAGCCTTGCAATTTGTCGATCGAAGCGCGCGAGACAGCGGTGAGCGTCACGTCGTGGTTCGCTAGATGCACGTGCACGCCGTTGAACGAATCGGCGATCGACGAGCACGACGGGCAACCCGCCTTGTAATCCGGGCCGAACATGAAGTGATAGATGAGCAGTTGCGAGCGGCCATCGAACAGATCGATGAGCGAGGCCGGTCCGTTCTCCGTTTCGAATCGATAGTCCCGATCCACGCGCACCCACGGCAACGCTTGGCGCTGGCGCACGAGTTCGTCGCCGTGGCGCGTCAGCGCTTTCTCCGCTTCCAATAGTTCGATGCGTGCGGCCAGCCATTCCTCGCGCGTTCCTGTTGCATGAGTCGTCATCATTTGCTCCGTTGAATCATTGAAGTTCGTCGTTTTGTCGCTTCGTGGCGCGCGGATGCGCCTGGACGAACGGCCACATGTGTTGACATGTCACGTGCTAGATTAATGACCGGCATCCAACGGTGGGAGTGACAAGTTTGGCGGGAATCGAATGGACTCGATGATCGCGGCCGCGGCGCGCTCCCTCGCCGCCGGCGATCCGATCGGCGCGCTCAATTACGTGTCGCTGCGCGAGGACGCGCCGGCGCTCGCGCTGCGCGGCATCGCCATGGCGCAGCTCGGCGATCTCGCACGGGCCAAAGGGCTGCTTCGCAGCGCGGCGCGCGCCTTCGGGCCGAGCCACGCGCTGGCGCGCGCGCGGTGCATCGTCGCCGAAGCGGAAGTCGCGCTTGCCGCGCGCGATCTGCGCTGGCCCGAGAAGTCGCTCGATGCTGCGCGCTCGACACTGGAGGCGAACGGCGATCGACTCAACGCAGCGCATGCGCGATATCTCTCGGCCAAGCGATTGTTGCTCTTGGGGCGTTTGGAAGACGCGGAGCAAGCGCTCGCGCAGCGTGTGCCCGAGAACGCGCCGGCCGCGCTGCGCGCCTGTCATGCGTTGCTCGTCGCCGGCATCGCCATTCGGCGTTTGCAACCGCAGCTCGCGCGCGACGCCTTGGAGACGGCTGCAAAGGCCGCGCGCGCGTCGGGGATCGCCTCTTTGAGCGCCGAGGTCGAAAGCGCTGAAACGTCTCTCGCCGCGCCGGCTGCGCGATTGATCGCGCGAGGCCGGACGCGGGCCGTGACCCTCGAAGAGGTGCAAGCGCTGTCCTCGCCCAAGCGCATCATCGTCGATGCTTGCCGTTACGCCGTCCGCGATGCCGGCACGACGGTGCCGCTCGCCACGCGTCCCGTGTTGTTTGCACTCGCCCGAGTCTTGGCCGAAGCGTGGCCCGACGACGTTCCGAGAGAAACGCTGATCGCGCAGGCATTTCGCGGCAAATTCATCGACGAAACGCACCGCGCCCGGCTACGCGTGGAAATCGGCCGCTTGCGCGCTCAGCTCAAGACGCTTGCCGATGTGACCGCCACTAAACGCGGGTTTGCGCTGATGCCGCGCGGCGCGCACGATGTCGTCGTGCTCGCGCGGCCGTTCGAGGAAAAGCATGCGGCCGTCCTGGCGTTGATGGCCGATGGCGAGTCGTGGTCGAGCTCCGCGCTCGCGCTGGCGCTAGGCGCTAGCCAGCGATCGGTCCAGCGTGCGCTCGACGCGCTGGCGTCGGAAGGCAAGATTCAATCGATAGGAGAAGGACGGGCGCGTAAATGGATGATGCCGCCCGTCGTCGGATTCGCGACGGCTTTGTTACTCCCCACCTCGATGGCCAGCGACTAGGATGAGCGGACCATGAAACGATCCAACGCCGAAATCATTCAAGAATACGGACCCCTGCCGGGGATCGCCGCGGTCGGCGGCGTCACGTTCGATGGCCGGAACGTTTGGCTCGCAGCGGGCGAGAAGCTGTGCGCGCTCGATCCCGCCAGCGGCCAAATTCAGCGGACGATCGACGTTCCCGCCCCGGCCGGAACGGCCTTCGACGGCAAGCACCTTTATCAGCTAGCCGGCGAAGCGATTCGAAAGATCGATCACGAATCGGGCGCCGTGCTCGCCACCCTCGCCGCGCCGCCCGGCGGCGTCAACTCAGGCCTCGCGTGGGCCGAGGGCTCGCTCTGGCTCGGGCGGTACTCCGAACGGAAGATTTTTCAGATCGACCCGGAAACAGGCGCGGTCCTGCGCGCGATCGAATCGAACCGATTCGTCACCGGTATCACTTGGGCCGACGGCGAGCTTTGGCACGGCACGTGGGAAGCGGACGAGAGCGAAATCAGGCACATTGATGCGCAGACGGGCGAGGTCATCGAGGCGCTCGTCATGCCCGAAGGCGTTGGCGTGGCTGGCCTCGAATGGGACGGAAAAGACCGCTTCTTCTGCGGCGGCGGGGGCAGCGGGAAAGTCAGAGTGGTGCGCCGTCCGAAGCGTGGCGCGGCGGCCGGCGGCGAAGCGCACGCCACAGCCGATACCCCGTCAGCCAAATGACATGTGGCTCAATGCGCACGGCCTGCGGGTGCATGGACAGCGCGCACAAGACGGCAACGTAGTCCCCGGCAATCGACCCCAAACCCATCGGATCCGAAGCGTCGCTCGTGACGTCACGTCTCGAGCCGCTTCGACAGCCCTTTCAATCGCGCGTAGTGCTTTTCCGCCCACAGCCACACGCCGCAAAACGCCGCGCATAGGCTGCGTCCCAGGTCCGTCAATTGATATTCCACGCGCGGCGGCACTTCCGGATAAACGGTGCGCGTGACGAACCCGTCTTCCTCCATCTGCCGCAACGTTTTGGTGAGCATGCGCTGACTGATCCCGCCAACGAGTTCTCCAACGCGCGTGAAGCGCAGCACGCCGTTTTGTTCCAGCACTTCGAGCACGCACATGGTCCATTTGTCGGCGACCCGCCCGATGACCTCCATGACGACTTCATCGATCTCGGGCGTCGAGCGCGCGCCCGTCGGCGATTCGAACACGACGGCGCGTCCCTTCCGTTTTTGCTTCTGCGTGGCCATGATTCGTCGATTCCGCTAGTAAGTTACTTACCCATATGTTCGTATAGCACAAATGAGTGCCTACTTCCTAAACGAGAGTATTGGGTCTATTCTTGCCCTCGTCAACCACGGGAGAAACATCATGCAAGTGACCGGAAACACGATTCTCATCACGGGCGGGGGCTCCGGCATCGGGCGCGCATTGGCCGAGGCCTTTCATCGTCGCGGCAACGAGGTCATCATCGCCGGCCGGCGCGAGGATGCGTTGCGCAAGGTCGCCGAGGCCAACCCGGGTATGAAGACCGCGGTGCTCGACGTCCAAGACCCCGCGGCGATCAAGCGATTCGCCGCCCGCATGGCCGAAGAATTCCCGCGTTTGAACGTGGTGCTCAACAACGCCGGCATCATGCAGATGGAAGATTGGCGCGCCGACGAAGTCGATCTGTCGACCGCCGAGGCGACGATCGCGACGAACCTGCTGGCCCCGCTGCGTTTGATCGCGGCTTTGCTGCCGCAGCTCAAGCGCCAGCCCAAGTCGACGGTCATGACGGTTTCGTCGGGCTTGGCGTTCCTCACGCTTGCGCATACGCCGGCTTACAGCGCGACGAAGGCGGCCATTCACGCGCTCAGCGATTCGCTGCGCTATCAATTGCGCGACACGTCGGTCGATGTCGTCGAGATCGCGCCGCCGTATGTCGCGACGGAACTCATGGGCGAGCAGCAGGCCAACGATCCGCACGCGATGCCGCTGGCTGAATTCATCGACGAAGTCATGAACATTCTCGAAACTCAGCCGAACGTGCGCGAGGTGCTCGTCAAACGAGTCTATCCGCTGCGCTTCGCGGCCGAGCAGGGCTACGAGAAGTACATGGAGCAATTTCACACGTTCAACGACCGCTTCGGCGCGGGACATCTCGGGTAACGGTGCGCCGCAGCGGCGCCGAGCAGCGCTACGCAATCGGTGGGCGGCGGTTGGCATAGCGCTTGCAAGGGATCATCGCACTGAACCTTGCCGATATCCGTCGATGCCTAGCCGCTCTCGCTCCTCGACCGCAGCGCCACCGCGCACGCCCGCGCCTGCGCCCGACGCGGCGCACGCAGCGCTGCCGGCGGACCTTTGCTACGTCGACGATCGCGGGCCCGGCATCACGCGCAAGCTCGTTCGCGGCCATTTCGTCTACTTCGATCCGCAAGGCAAGCGGATTCGCGATGAGGCGCAGATCAAGCGCATCAATGCGCTGGCCGTACCGCCTGCGTACGCCGACGTCTGGATCTGTCCCGACCCGCTCGGTCACCTGCAAGCGACCGGGCGCGACGCGCGCGGACGTAAGCAATACCGCTACCACGCTCGCTGGCGTGAGATTCGCGACGCGACGAAGTACGAGCGCATGGCGGCGTTCGGCGATGCGCTGCCGCGCATTCGCGCGCGTGTCGCCCGCGATCTGCGCTTGCCCGGCATGCCTTGGGAGAAAGTCGTCGCCACCGTCGTGCGGCTGCTCGACGTTACGCTTGTGCGCGTGGGCAGCGCCGAATACGCGCGCGACAATCAATCGTTCGGTCTGACGACATTGCGCAAGCGTCACGCGGCGGTGCGCGCCGGGCACCTTCGCTTCCGGTTTCGCGGCAAGAGCGGCGTCGAGCACGAGGTGGAGGTCGACGATCCTCGTGTCGCGCACATTGTCCGTCAGTGTATGGGCTTGCCTGGACGCGAGCTGTTTCAATACATCGACGAAGATGGCGGACGTCGGCCCGTGGGGTCGGCCGATATCAACGATTACCTGCGCGAGGCAAGCGGCGCCGACTTCACCGCCAAGGACTACCGCACTTGGGCCGGCAGCGTATTCACATTGGCGGCGCTGCGCGGCATCGAGGTGGCCAGCGTGGCGCAAGCGCGCAAACACATGGTGGAAACGGTAAAGCGCGTCGCCGCCACGCTGCGCAACACGCCGGCAGTCTGCCGCCGATGCTATATCCATCCGGCCGTGATCGAGGCGTTCGAAGCGGGCGAACTCGCCGCGCTGCCGAGCGTCAGGACCCGGCGCGGGCTCAAAGCGGACGAGGCGGCATTCGCCACGCTGCTCGCGCATGAAGCGCGGCGTGCGAAACGCGAGGCCAAGCAGCGGGAGGCAGCCTCCAAACGCAAGCCGAGCGCATCGCGGAGCCGCAGCGGAAAGCAAGGTGTGCGTGATCGAGGCGCCGATGAAGCGGATATCGCACGCGACGATCCGCGCCTCGTCAGATTGCTCGCCAAGTCTCGGCGCACGGCTAAGCAGCGGGGCGAGGCGGCCCGTCGCAGCCCATGACGCCCGCGCTCGACGATAGGGCGGCGCCTCTTAACTAGCCGATCATCCCGAACGTTTGCAGCAACAACACGGCGTTGAGCGCAAGGATCACGATCGTCGCCGCGATTGCGGCCATTGTCGTGCGACGGCTGTTGGCGAACGCGCCCATGATGTCGCGCCGGCTCGTGACGATCACGAGCGCGATCATCGGTACAGGCAACGCGAAGCTCAGCACCACTTGGCTGTACAGCAACGCATCGGTCGCATTGACGCCGAGCGCGGCGACGATGAACGCGGGCGCCATCGTCAAGAGGCGGCGCAGCCCCACGGGAATGTGAAAGCCGACGAAGCCTTGCATCACCATCTGGCCCGCCATCGTTCCCACGACGGAGCTGGAGATGCCCGAAGCCAGCAACGACACGAGGAAGACGGCCGCGGCGCCGGCGCCGAGCAGCGGCGTCAGGCTTCGATAGGCTGTTTCGATCTGGGCGATGTCGCTGTGGTCCGCATGGAAAGCCCCCGACGCCATGACGACCATCGCCATATTGACGAGCCCGGCGACCGACAACGCAACGACGACCTCCCGATTGGAAAAGCGCAGCAGCTTGCGCCGTGCCGTGTCGTTTGCCGCGGGAGCGCGGTTTTGCGTGAGGCCCGAATGCAGGTAGATGGCGTGCGGCATGACCGTCGCGCCGAGAATGCCGGCGGCGATCGACAATGCCCCGGGCCCCTGCAACTGCGGAACGAAGGCGCCGCGGGCCGCTTCGCCCCAATTCACATCGACGAGCATCAACTCGATCACATAAGCGAGCGCCACCGTGCCGATCAACGCGCCGATGATGAGTTCGAGCGGGCGGAACCCTTTGCGCTCGGCCGCGAGAATCGCGTAGGTGACGACACCCGTCATCGCCATGCCGACGAGCAGCGGAACATGCAGCAGCAGCGACAACCCGAGCGCACCCCCGAGAAATTCGGCCAGATCGGTGGCCATCGCGGCGATTTCGCTGATGCCCCACATCGCATAGACGACGGGCGCGGGAAAATGCGCGCGGCTGACTTCCGCCAGATTGCGGTTCGTGACGATGCCGAGCTTGGCCGACAAGCCCTGGAACAGCATCGCGACGACGTTCGCAGCCAACACGACCCAGAGCAACGAATAGCCGTACTTGGCCCCCGCCTGCAGGTTCGTTGCGAAATTACCTGGGTCGACGTACGCAATGGATGCGACGACCGCCGGCCCGGCAAACAGCAACGCCGAGCGCAGCCGCGCAACGGGGCTGGGCGCGCGGCGGCCCGCCAGCGCGTCGCCGATAGCGAGCGTCGCTCGCCCGCTCATTCCCAGTTGCATTTGCGCAGTCGTCATGGCGCACCTCGGTCGTCGTTCTCTTGGTGACCATGATAAAAGCTATCGA
>DATJJH010000110.1:0-3468 GCA_035492395.1 Trinickia sp.
GCCCAGAACGGTATGCGACTCGAGCCGTCGTCCTTCCAGCTCGGTCGGCGCATGAAGGCGATGGGCGCTTCACTCACGATGTGTCTCCTGATTGGACATTGGAATGGGGTTGAAGAACGCGGCTAAGGCAGCCCGGTTACACGCCGCTCGCGTAGAACGCGTCGGCATAAATGTGGTCGGCTTTCATGCCTTTGTGCCGCAGCAGAATCGACGCCGCGTCCACCATGACCGGCGCGCCGGCTACATAGGCGCGCCAGCCTTTCAGCGTGCCCCAGTCTTGGTTGACGGCATCGGTCACGACGCCCGTGCGGTAGGGCCCGGGCTCGCCCGCCGTGGCGACCACGACGTGCGTCGTCAAATTCGGCAGCCGCTCCTTGAGTTCGTCGAGCCAGCGCGAACCGTAGACATCGCGCGGCGAGCGCACGCCGAAGTACACGTGCACCGGATTGCTCATGCCGTGCTCCGCCATTCCGCGCACGATCGACAAGATCGGCGCGAGGCCGGTGCCGCCGGCGATGCACATGACGGGATCGGACGTCTTGCGCCGCAGATACGCCGTGCCGAGCGGTCCGCTCAAGCGCACCGCGTCGCCGATCTTCAATTGGGTGGCGATGTATGACGTGGCGCGGCCTCCCGGCACGAGACGCACGTGAAATTCGACCTCGCTGTCGTTCGCGGTGACCGCCATCGAATAGGGCCGTACATGCTGCGGCGTGAACTGCAGCGACGCATATTGACCCGGCGAAAATTCGAACGATTTGGCGAGCGCCAAGCGAACGCGCTTGATGTCATGGGTCAGATCGTCGATGCCCGCCACCGTCGCCTTGATGATCTTCGAGGGGTGGGTGACGATCTCGTCGACTTCCGGAATTTCGATCACGCAGTCTTCGATCAACGTCGCTTGGCAAGCCAGCACGGTTTGCCCGTTGCTTGCCGGTAGATTCGTGTCGGTCGCGCCCGTCATCAGCACGTTGCCGGACACGATGCGACAGCGGCACGTCCCGCACCGGCCCGACATACAGCTGTACGAGACCGGCACTTCATGTTGGCGCAACGCTTCGAGCAGGTTGTCGCCCGATCGCACGTCGAGCGTCCGATGAAGGGGCAAGATCGACACTTCCATGATGCTGCGTCTCCGGTCATTCAAATCATGACCGCATCATGCCGCCGTAGCCCCCATTGATAAATAGAAACTCGTTGATATGACACATCACCCGCAGTGATAATGCGTAGATCATCGAAGGAGACCGCGCGTGGAACTACAAGATATCGATCTGAATTTGCTCGTGGTGTTCAACGAGTTGCTTCGGCAGCGGCGCGTGTCCGCCGTCGCATCCACGCTCGGTATTTCGCAGCCGGCGATCAGCAACGCGTTGAACCGGCTTCGGAAGGTGCTTGGCGACGAACTGTTCCTTCGAACGTCGAAGGGCATGGCGCCGACGCCGTTCGCCGAGACGCTCGCGGAGCCGATCGCCTACGCGCTCGGCACGATCCACAATACGCTGAACGCCACTCCCCAGTTCGACCCGGGCTCGAGTACGCGCGCTTTTACCATCGCCATGACGGACATCGGCGAAATCTACTTTCTGCCGGCCCTCATGAAGCGGCTGTCCGAGGTAGCGCCAGGCGTATCGATCAGCACCGTGCGCAACCAGTCGGACGCGCTGCGCGACGACATGGAGCGCGGCGCAGTCGATCTCGCGATCGGGTTTCTGCCCGATCTAAAGGCCGGGTTCTTTCAGCGGCGATTGTTTAGACAAAAATACGTATGCCTGTTTCGAAAGGAGCACCCGCTCGCCAAGACGGGCATGACGATGAAGGCGTTCCGCGAGTCGGAGCACGTATCGATCGTTGCCGAGGGGACGGGGCACAGCATGGTCGATTCCGCCATCCAACGAGCGGGCATTGCCCGCAACGTCCATCTGCGCGTGCCGCATTTCGTCGCCGTCGGCCATATCTTGCAGACGACCGATCTGATCGCCGTGGTGCCGGAAGCGTATGCGGCACGGACGTTCGCGCCGTTCGACCTCGCCAGCGCGGCATGCCCCGTCAAGATCCCCGATATTGCGATCAACGTGCTGTGGCATGCACGCAATCACCGCGAGCCCGGCAACCAATGGCTTCGGCAACTCGTGTTTGACGCCTTCTCCGTCTAGCCGCCTAAACCCGGTCGCCGGCAGCGCCACTGCGGCTTTCCCTAACTCGGCCGAGCAGCGGCGCACGCACCTGCCGGCCATGGGCTTCGTTCAGCGAAATCACTGCCGTGAATGACGCGCATTCATGAGTGCGCGTAGACGAATTCAAGTGGAATCGTCACGCTTCGAGACACTACAAGTAGCCGACAAAGTCTTGGAGACGACTCATGCCTACCCCGGAAAATCCGCTCGAGATTCGCCGCTGGCTCGACAGCCAGCGTGTTTCCGTCTTTCAGTGGCGCGTGTTGCTGCTGTGTTTCGCCATCGTCGCCGTGGACGGGTTCGACACCGCCTGCGTCGGATTCATCGCGCCGGCGCTGGCGGGGCAATGGCGCCTTCAGCCGGCCGTGCTCGGCACGCTGTTCGGCGCCGGCCTCATCGGGCTGATGGTCGGCGCGCTGCTGTTCGGCCCGCTGGCCGATCGGGTCGGCCGGCGCAAGACGCTCGTGGCCACCGTGGGCTTCTTCGGCATCGCCAGCCTACTCGCGGCGTCCGCGCCCAATATCGCCGCGCTCATCGCGCTGCGCTTCGTCACGGGTCTCGGGCTAGGCGGCGCCATGCCGAATGCGATTGCCCTGACCTCCGAATATTGTCCCGAGCGAAAGAAGTCGTTCCTCACCACAGTGATGTTTTGCGGCTTCACGTTGGGCTCGGGGCTAGGCGGTGTGGCCGCCGCTCAGTTGCTGCCCTCGTATGGCTGGCGCAGCGTGCTGATTCTCGGCGGCGTGCTGCCGCTCGCGCTTGTCCCGATCATGCTGGCGGTGCTGCCCGAATCGGTGCGCTACCTCATGCTGCGCAAGGACGTTCCGCAAGAACGGATTGCGAAGATCCTGCGCAAGATCGCCCCCGATGCGATTCCCGCGAACACGCGTTTCATCCTCAATGAAACCGCGCATGGCGGCTCGCCCGTGCGGCAGCTGTTTACGGCCGAGTACCGCGCCGGCACGCTGCTGCTTTGGACTGTGTTCTTCATGAGCTTGCTCGTCGTCTATCTGTTGACGAACTGGCTGCCGACGCTCATTCATCACTCCGGTTTGCCGCTCGCCGTGGCATCGAAGGTGGCTGTCATGTATCAGGTGGGCGGCACCATCGGCGCATTGGTGATCGGTCAACTGATGGACAAGCGCAGCCCGACGGTCATTTTGGCTTGGTCGTATGCGTTCGGCGCCGTGTTCCTCGTGGCGACAGGCGTCTCGGCGGGCACACCGCTCATCATGGCGGTCATGGGCGTGGGCTTTTGCATCAGTGGATCGCAAATCGGCGCGAATGCCTA
>DATJJH010000111.1:0-11623 GCA_035492395.1 Trinickia sp.
CGACAAAGGAGACAATTCTGGCGGCAGTGCAAATGCATGGCCTGCGTGGAACACCGGCGTCACGGATGACATGTGAGTTCTCCTGTACGGCTCGTAAGTTGAACGACGACACGGCCCCTGGCGCGGTTCGCAAGACGACCCATTGGGTGCGCGTCGAACACGGTGAACCGATCGATCCGCGGAAAGTATCGGCGACGGGCTGCGCGTCTGTAGTCCTGTTTTCCGTAGTCGTTTCTCGATCATTCGGCGAATGGGCGGCTTGGACTGCGCGTTGGCGCAGTTGTCCTGCGAGAGATCGTAGGAGCGCCGCCATGACTTGATATTTTGACTGATCGATCATAATATTCGTCTTCATGAAAGTGAAAACCTCGAACCCTTCGCCCCGATCCGTCGGCGCCCCGCAGCGGGGCCGCCCGCGGGAATTCGACCTCGCTTCAGTGGCGCAGGCGGCTGCGCGCACGTTTTGGGAGCGCGGGTATCACGCAACGTCGCTCGACGATCTCTGCGATGCCACCGGTTTGCTGCGCGGTAGCTTGTATGGGGCGTTCGGCGATAAGCACGGCATCTTGCTAGCGGCGCTCGAGCATTACGCCGACGGCGCATTGACGCAATTGGCCGAGCGCCTCGACGCGGCGCGGCCCGCCGACGAAGCCGTGCGCGAGGCGCTGCTTCATCACACGCGAGCGGCGGCTACGATGGCGCATTTGCGCGGGTGCCTCGTCACCAACACCGCGCTAGAGATGGCGCCGCGCGACGAGGAGGTCGCCGCGCGCATCGAGGCGATCATGCGGCGCGTGACGACGCTGTTCGCCGCCGCCATCATTCGCGGGCAGGCGCAAGGCGTGTTCGATCCCGCGCTCGACGAGCGCGCCGCCGCGGATTTCCTGCTTTGCGTGACACAAGGCATGCGCGTGTTAAGCAAGGTGATGCCGGATGAAAAGCGGCTTGCGACGGCAATCGGCATTGCCATGCAGGCGCTCGGCTGATTTTTTTGCCTATTTATTGACTGATTGGTAATTAAATAGCGGAGGTGACCCAATGACGATCGATGAAGACGAAATGCGCGCGCTGACGGCGAGCGAGGCAGTGGCCGCGATTCACCACGGGCGGTTGAGGGCGGTGGACTATGTGCAGAGCGCGCTGGCTCGCGCGCAAGCGTGCGCCGGGCTGCATGCGCTGACTTACTTGGAGGTAGACGCCGCGTTGGCTAGCGCGCGGCGCATCGATGCGCTGAGCATCGACCGAAAACGCCACTTGCCGCTCGCCGGCCTGCCTGTTGTCGTGAAGGCTAACATCAACGTGGCTGACATGCCCACCTGCGCGGGCACGCCTTCGCTCGAAGGCTTCATCGCCAAACGCAGTACCCGCTCGGTGACCCGGCTCGTGGAAGCGGGCGCCATCGTGCTCGGCAAAGCGAACATGCACGAGTTGGCGGTCGGCATCACGAGCACGAATCTTAGCCCGCACGCCGGGCCTGTGCGCAATCCCTACGATGTCACCCGCATCCCTGGCGGTTCCTCCGGAGGGACGGCCGCGGCCATCGCCGCGCGACTCGCGCCGGCCGGCTTGGGTACCGACACGGGCGGCTCCGTGCGTATACCCGCTGCGCTGACAGGCATCGTCGGCCTGCGTCCTTCAGTCGGCGACGGGGGCGGCGAGCGTCGCTATCACGATCCGCATGGCGTTGTGCCGATCAGCCGCACGCGCGATACCGTGGGTCCGATGGCCCGCACCGTGGCCGATGTCGCGCTGCTCGACGCAGTCATCGCCGCCGAATCGTCGTTCGCACCCGCGCGCCTCGCCGGTCTTCGCATCGGCCTTCCTGCGCCGTTGTGGGGCATACTCGATCGGCAATTGGAAGAGCTCGCGCGTGCGGCGCTCGATCGGCTGGCCGATGCGGGCGTCGAGTTCGTCGACATTGCGTTGCCCGAGCTGCTGCCGCTTTCGGAGCGCATCAGCGCGCCGATCGCCTTTCACGAAACGGGGCGTGACGTGCCCGAATGGCTGGCCGCGAACGAGGGGCCCGTGCGCGGCATCGAAGCGGTGCTCGAACGCATCGCGAGCCCGGATGTTCGGCGGATCTATGAAGCGGTCGCCGCGGGCGATTTCGCCGCCCATTACGACGAAGCGATGACGCATGGAAGGCCTGCCCTGCAGCGCCTTTATGCCGAGGCGTTTGCCGCGGAGGGCGTCGATGCCTTGCTGTTTCCCACTACGCCGCTGCCGGCTGCGCCGATCGACGCGGTCAACGGTTCTTCGACCGTCTCGATCGACGGCGGCGCGCCGATCGACGAATTTGGCGCGTACCTTCGCAACACGAGTCCGGGCAGTTTAGCAGGCATCCCCGGCCTTGCGCTGCCCGCCGGCATGACGCGAGCGGGCTTGCCGATCGGGCTCGAACTCGACGGCCCGCTCGGCGCGGACAGGCGATTGCTCGCGATCGGTGCGGCCTGCGAAGCCGTGCTGGGCGTACTGCCGCCTCCCGCGTTAGAGGGCCTATCGCCGTGAAGCGCGACGCCATAATTAGCCTGCATTCCGACGCCGAAGCGTCTGCGTCCGCGGCGCGCGCGGCGTCGACGAAAGCGGACCGGACGGCCAATACGTTGGCGCTCGTCGTGCTGCTCACCGGCGCCTTTCTCTCGCCGCTCGACTACTTCATCGTCAATCTCGCGTTGCCGGCCATTCGCGCCGGCGTGGGGGCGAGCGCCGCACAACTGCAACTTATCGTCTCTGTCTATACATCGGCGTTCGCGGTGCTGCTCGTGACGGGCGGCCGGTTGGGGGACGCGTTCGGCCGCAAGCGGATGTTCATGACCGGCATGGCCGGCTTCGTGCTTGCATCGCTCGCGTGCGCGCTCGCTTCGAGCGGATCGGCGCTGGTGTTTGCTCGATTGCTCCAAGGCTCGGCCGCCGCCATGCTCGTGCCGCAAATCTTGGCGACGATACGCAGCGCATTCCCGCCCGAGCGGCAGACGAAGGTCATGGGGCTGTACGGGTTCGTCTATGGTTTCGCCTCGGTGGCGGGACAGCTCGGGGGCGGGGCGTTGATCACGCTGCATCCGTTCGGACTCGGTTGGCGAGCGATCTTTCTAATCAACGTGCCGGTCGGTGCGCTGGCGCTTCTGGGCGCATGGCGTTTCGTTCCGGAGAGTCGCGCCGCGCATCGCGAGCGTATCGATGTACCGAGTCTGCTGATGCTGTCGACGGTGTTTGCGCTCGTGATCTACCCGCTGACGCAAGGACGCGAAGCGCACTGGCCCGTGTGGACCGTCGTTTGCCTGGCGGCGAGCGTTCCTGTATTGGGGGCGTTCGTCTATCGGCAACAGCGCGTCAAGCGAGCGGGCGTGGCGCCGCTCGTCGATCCGAGTCTTTTTCGAAATCGCGTGTTCTCGATCGGCCTCGTGCTCGCCTTTTGCTTCTATTGCGACAGCGCGTTCTTTCTGACGTACGGCATCTATTTGCAATCGGGTCTTGCATGGTCGCCCTTGAGTGCGGGGCTTGCCGTCTTGCCGTTCGGCGTCGGCTCGATCCTGGGGCCGCTCGTTTCTCCGGCGCTGGTGAGACGGCTCGGTCACCGTGTGCTGACCGTGGGATTCGCCGCGTTGGCCGTCGGTTTCGCGATCAGTTGCGTTGCGTCGATGCGCATCGCACCCGATACGCTGTTCTATCTTGGGCTCGCGCTGGCCGGCATGGGACACGGGATCGTGCTGCCTAGCGTCGTGCGCATCGTCATCGGGGAAATCGAACCGGCGAAGGCCGGGCTTGCCGGTAGCGTCGTTACCACGATGCTGCAAGTCGGGTCGGCGTTCGGCGC
The DNA here is from genome assembly GCA_035492395.1 of Trinickia sp. Classification (GTDB taxonomy): domain Bacteria; phylum Pseudomonadota; class Gammaproteobacteria; order Burkholderiales; family Burkholderiaceae; genus Trinickia. The sequence continues at coordinate 3,815 of DATJJH010000111.1, forward strand.
GACCGCGATCAGCGGCGTCTTCTTTTCGATTGTCGCGCACGACACGTCGGCGGCAGCCTATGCGCAGGCGTATCGATACAGCATGGTTGTCGTCGCGAGCGTGTTCTTCGTCTGCGTCCCGCTATCGCTCATCCTATCGGCTCGGAATAGGGCGCATGCCGAACGCGCCTAACTCGCCGGTCCGGATTTCAGACGCGTGTCGAGCAAACGCGCGAGCGCGAGGCCGCCTTCGCGCATGATCGAATCGTGATTCCAGCGAAATACCCACCGAGCGGGGGGAATATGCGCGAGTGCGCGCATCCAGGGGGCGGCGGTGTTGACGTGCCAGTCATAGCGCACCACGGTGCGCTCGCCGTCGGCGATGAAATGCCAGCATCCGACGCCCTCCAATGCACCGCTGGCCTCGCCCTCGAGCGCAACGAGCGGGACGATGCGGGTGACGCGCACGTCGATGACCACGCGATAGGGCAGCACGCCCTTCCACGTGTAGCGATGAACGGCGCCTAGACCGTCGGCGCGGCCCGCTCGCAATTCGTGCACCGCTTGGACATTGTTCCACCATGTCGGCCACCGCGTCGCATCGTGGATCGCGTCCCACACCGGTTGTACCGGCGCGTCGATGCACCACACGGTGGTCAAGCGAAAATCCGCCATCGTCTTCTTTCTCCTTTGCCCGTAGCGCGCATGCTCGGTGCGAGCGGTTGGCCCGCACATTGCACGGGGGGAGGCGGTGCGCCAGAATCATTCACCATGCAGTGCCCGGCTACACCCGAGTATAGGAGGCGGCAATGCGCACCACGGCGATCGTATTCGAAGGGCATCGGCGCTGTAGGGACTTGTGATGACGCAGCCCACCGTTCCGGCCCCGGATTTCGTGTCCGATGCGCAGGCGCGCTTCGATGCGCTCGCGAACTATGAGGTCACCCTCCGATCGACATCGGCAAGCGCCGAGGCGATCGTGGTGCGGTACGGCTACCGTAAGCCGGGCTTCGTGCGAATGGACTTCATACGTCCGCATGCCGGCGCGACGCTCGTATATAGCCCCGAAACGAGACAGGTCACGCTTTGGCCCTTCGGTTTCGGCACATTCCCAAGACTGACGCTGAGCCCGGGCAGTCGCCTGATACAAAGCCCGCACGGCCATCGGGTCGACGAATCGGACATCGGCGCGCTGCTTCTTGACGTGCGCAAGCTTCAAGGGGAGGGCAGCACGCGAGTCCTAGGCCCAGAGGCGATCGGCACGTCGAGGACCGCACATGTGGTCGTGGAGCGAGGCGTCGGACATGAGGCGGCCGGTGTATGCCGTTACGAGTTGTGGTTCGACGCCAGTCATGGGCTGCCGGTGAAAGTCGTGAGCGAGGGCGCATCGGGCCGGCCGATCGAAACGGTACTGATGGAGGATCTGAATATCGATGTGCCGGCGTGGAGGTTGGCGCCGTTTGGGTAACGCGACACTGGCATGAATGTCGCATTCTGACTATGCTCCTACGAATCGGGCCGCCGATACGGAGGACGTCTCGGATCGTTTTCCGGATTCCCCGGGCGCTGTTGCATGCCGATGCAGCACTCAATTCATGTCCGACCGACTGGATGGGGGAGCCGAACATGCTATTGAACACCTACAAGGCCGCTGCGGCGCTGTCGCTGGCCGCGCTTGCGGCGCTTGCCGTTCTCTCGGTCGGCTTGCCGCACCCGATCGCCAATGCGATGGGCTTTCTCGCGGTATTCGCGGTGTTCGTCGCGGTGCAGACGCCGCTCACGCGGTCGTTGCTGCTCGTCTTCAGCGGCTTTCTCATCACACGCTACATTGCCTGGCGCTTCGCGTCGTTCCCTGTCCATAGTGCGCTGCCCTCGCAGATCGTGGCGGTGGCCCTGCTCGCGGCTGAACTCTACTGCATGGCCGTCGTGCTCTTCGGCTATTTCGTGAGCGCGAGGCCGCTCGATCGTGAGCCGCCGCCTCTACCGGAGGATGCCGCGGCGCTGCCGTTCGTGGACGTCTACATTCCAACGTATTCGGAGCCGCTCGCCGTGGTGGCCCCCACGGTATGCGGCGCGGTTGAAATCGACTACCCGCGGGAGCGGTTTCGCGTGTTCGTGCTCGACGACGGCTTTCCCCGTTCGAAGACGGCCAAGCTGCCCGAGCAGCGAAGCGAGCTCGCCGCGCGGGCCGAAGCCTTGAAGGCGCTCTGCGCGCGTCACGGCGCCGCGTATTTGACCCGCGAGTCGAATGCGCATGCCAAAAGCGGCAATTTGAACGCGGCGATGGGAAACACATCGGGCGATTTGATCGCGATCCTCGACGCCGATCACGTTCCGACACGCGACTTCCTGCGCTCGACGGTGGGATTTTTCATCGCCGATGCGAAGGCGGCGCTCGTGCAGACGCCTCACTTCTTCACCAATCCCGACCCGCTCGAAAAAAATCTGGGCCTCTTTAACCGCATGCCCGCCGAGAACGATCTCTTCTACCGCGTGGTGCAAAAGGGCCTCGATACGTGGAACACGTCGTTCTTCTGCGGGTCCGGCGCGCTCGTGCGGCGCACGGCGATCGAGGCGATCGGCGGGTTCTCGACCGATTCGATCACCGAGGACGCATCGACATCGGTCAAGCTGCATCAGCGCGGCTGGCGTTCCGTCTACCTGGGCCGCCCGATGGTCGCGGGGTTGCAGCCCGAGACGATTTCCGGCTTTCTCGTCCAGCGCATTCGCTGGGGCGTAGGCATGATGCAGATCCTGATGAAGCAAAACCCGTTGATCGTGCGCGGTCTGGCGCTCGCGCAGCGGCTCAGCTATTTCTCGGTCGGGCTTTTCTGGTTCTTTCCCTTCGCACGCCTCGTCACTTTCGTCGTTCCGCTGATCAGCATCGTCTTCAAGCTCCAAATGTACCCCGGCGGGACCGAAAACCTGCTCGGCTACACGCTGCCGTATATCGTGGCGGCGTTGCTCACGGCCGAACGGCTCAACGGACGTTTCCGGCGCATCTTTTCTTCCGAGCTCTATGAAACGCTGCAGGCGTTCTACATGTTGCCGGCTATCGCGTCCGCCCTCGTCCGGCCGAATGCGCCCACGTTCAGCGTGACGCCCAAGGGGCAACAGAGCGAGGCCGACTTCATCAGCGAATTTCGCTTGCCGTTCTACGCGATTTTCGTCGGCTCGGCGATCGGGCTGGTCTGGGGTATCGCCCGCATGATTCTGGAGCCCGAAGCGCGTTCGATTCTCGCGGCCGCCGTGGCCTGGATCGGCTTTAACTTGTTGCTGAGCTTCGGGGCGCTCGGTGCGCTCTTCGAAAAAGCACAGCGGCGCGTGCGGCCGCGCATCGCCATCGGCGAGCCGATCACCGTCGTCGATGCGATCGGCGAGCAAGAGGCCCTGCTCGTCGATGCCAACGAACTGGGCTTGCGCATACGCGTGCGCGCGCCGTTGGCGCAGGGCAATTTCGCGGTCAAGTTCGCGGGCCGCTTGCTGAGCGCGCGCGTGAGCGCTTTCATCGACAGCACCCGCGGGGAATACGTCGGGCTCTACACGCCTAGTTGCGCCGAAGACGAACGGGCGGCCGTCACGTTGGCCTATGGCGACAGCGAGCGATGGCTGAAGCAATGGAAGGAGCGCGAGGCGCCGGCGAACTTCGTGCGTTCGCTGGCCGGCATGCTCCTTATTTCCATCAAGGGAGCTCATGCCCACGCGCGCCACGTCGGGCGCAAGGTGTTTCATGGTTAGCGCCATGACGGGCGGGCTTGTTCGCCTTGCCGCGGCGCTGCTGATGAGCCTCGCCGCCGCGGGTGCATGCGCGCAAACGGCGGCGCGGCCTCTCTCGGCGCTCAGGCCCGCCGGCGGTGCGGCGGCGAGCGCGCATGCGCTCGTCGTCGAGCTCTCGCCGCGCGAGGTGCTAAGCGGCGCGCATCTCGACGTCGTGCCTACCGCCCTGCCGCCGACCGGATCGCGTTACGCGGTTTGGGTCAACGGCGCGCTTGCCGCCGATGTCCTCGCAAGCGGGCACAAGCAGACGCTGGCGCTCGCACCCAATCTCTTCGATCCGGGCGTCAATACGATCCAGCTCGCGCTGGCGCCGCCGGGCGCGCCGCTGACGAGCGAACTCGCGCGCTCTGCCGCCGCGAGCGTCGACGACGCCCGGTCGATGCTCTCGCTCGATTTTGCGGGGCTCAGGCCGAACCCCACGCCCACGCTCGCGCAGATTCCGTTGGCATTCGACGCGCGCGCATGGCTGCCGCGTACCGTGAGCGTCGATTTGGGGCGAGGCCCGCGCGCCCCCGAACAACTGGAGGCGGCCACGCTCGCCGTGCAGCGCATCGTCGCGCGAATGCGTCGGGCGGATGTCTCCGTCGCCTACTTGAGCGAAGGCTCGATTGCCGACTGGGGCCGCGACCCGGAGTCATGGGGGCTCAACGAGGAAGATGTCGCGGCGGGCGACACGCTGGTCGTCGGCACGCGCGCCACGCTCTCGCGCGAACTACCCGCCTCGATCGCGCGCGCCGTGACGGGGCCGTTCGTCGGTATCTACCCCGCCAATGCGGGCAAGTCCGTTGTCGTCGTCATCTCGGGGGTGACCGACGCGGACTGCGTTCGAGCCGCGCAGTGGTTCGCCGATTCTTCCGCCGCGCTGCCTGCCGAAGCGGCCATGGTGATCGGCAAAGATGCGCTCGTGCGACCGCCCGTCACGCGCGAGGCCATCGCGCTCGCCGAGCCAGACCCCGCGCTGGTGCGTGCGGCGCTTCGGTTTGCCGCGGTACGGGCAAAGGCGACAGGCGAGATCGCCGATTTCGCGATACGCTTTTCCGGCAATCCAGCGGGCGCGAACTTCTTTTTCGGCAAGGACTCGGCGCTGCCTCCGGACCTTCGGCGGCACTTGCCTGTTTACGCGCCTTTGCAACCGGGGCAAGCCGTGTCGCTGCCCGCCACCCTCGGGGGTGCCTCGTTCGTCGCGATCGTCGGCGTGCGCAATGCCGCCGTGGTGGGCGCGGTCGATATGCTGCGCAATCCGGCGGTATGGTCGCTCTTCAGCCGGCATGCAACGCTGTTCGATACGCGGGCGCAATCGGCCGTCCCGCTCGCGGTGGCAAGGCGTTCGCCGCTCGCCGAGGTCAGGCTCTTTCTGGCCGATCCGCTGACCTTTTGGTCGGTGCTCGGGGCGTTGTTGCTGGCCAGCTTCGTCTTCGTCAATCTCGCACTGAAGGCGCAGGTCGCTCAACGGCTGGAGGCTGCCGGCCAGCGGCCTGCCGGTGAAGCGCCACCTCCGAAATCGACATGAAGCGATTGCTCGTTCTTACCGCGGCGGGAACCGTTCTCGCATGGCACGGCCTCGCCGGCGCGGCGCAACCCTCCACGCTTGCTGCGCCGCCCGCGGGGCCCTCATCGAGTCCGGGTAGTTCGAGCGCGGCAACGGAACGCGGCTGGGGTAATGCGCCCGCCGCTGGAAACGCGGTTCGGCTTGCCGAGCCGCCCGCGCCGTCCGCGAGTGGGTATGCTTTGCCCGCCGTCCCGCCCCGGGGCGCACAGCGTTCGGTTAGCCCGCGAACCCGCGCGCATGCGAAGCCGGCGACGCCCGTCCCATCGCTGGGCTGCCGAAATCTGCCGGGGAGATGGCACGAAGCGCAGCAGCTCGCGGACGCGGGACAATTCGATCAAGCTTACGCCGTCTATGCGGCTTTGCTGCATGGCTGTTCGGGCGTAGGCGAGCGTGAGGGCACAGCCTGGAAGGCCGCGAAGGCGCTTCCCGCCGCGTACGTGGAACGGCTGCTTGCCGATGCCGCGTTCGATGCGCCCGAGTTGCACAAGACGCGCGCCGATATCGAATTGCAGCAGATGTACGCGGAAAACACTGCCGGCCGTCGCGACCGCGCGCTGGCGTATTCCCGTTCGCTGCGCGCCGATCCATCGGTGAAGCTCGATGCCGCGGCGCTCGAAGTGTCCGGATGGTTGGAGGAAGAGGCCCATGACGATCCAGCCGCCGAACGGCTGTTTCGCGAAGCGCTCGACCGCGCGCCGAATCCGGACAGCGCGCGCCAAGGGCTGGCGCTTTCGCTGATGAATCAAGGGCGGTTGGAAGAAGCCCAGGCGCAATCGAGCCAGTTGACGAGCCCGGACGGCCGCCGCCTGAATGCGCAGATCGCGTTGGCGCGCGCCAAGGCGTCGGGCGAGCCGAATCAGGTCGATGCCGCGTTGAAGCTGCTCGACGAGACGGGCGGGGCGAGCGATCCGGCCACGCGTGCGCTCGTCGGCTGGGCGTTGTTATCGAGCCAGCGCTCGGCCAGAGCGGAAGACATCTTTCGCGCGCTGCATCGGCAAGATCCCGACAACGCGGAATATTCGCGAGGCCTCGCCTACGCGTCCGCCGCCGCGCGAGACTACGCGACGCTCGATGCGCTCGTCGCGGAAAACAAGCCGAACACGCCGGCGCAGGCGCGCGAGACGCTGGCCGAACACGATGCGCGCCTTGCGCTTTATTCCCGAGCGCGTGCGCTCGTCGGACATCCGATCGAAGGACAGGAGGCAGCGCTGCAGGGCCTAGTCGGCCTGGATCGGAAATCGGGCGCAGCCGGGCAGGACAAGCTAACCGTCTGGACGATGCCGCAATTGTCGGCCACGCTGCTGCCCACGCCGACGCTCACGGTGCAAGTCGACGCCGCGCTGCTGCGTTTGGACAACGACGTGCGCCACGCATGGGGCAAGCAATTCGGCGCCACGGCGCGCACCGATTGGCATGACGGCGCGCTCTCTTTCGGCGTGGCCGTCGAAGCGCCGGGCCGAGCGCCGGAGCAGTGGCTCGGCAAGATGCGATACCAAATTTACGCTCGGAACGAGCAATCGTTCGTCCGACTCACCGCGTCGCGCGAGGGCATTTACGACTCGCTGCGCGCGTACGAAGGGACGGCCGCCGGCCTAGGTTCAGCGATCTCATCGTCGCTCGAATTGGCCGCGGGGCAATCGATCGGCGGTACGGCTTGGCATGTGGCTGAAACGCTCACCGGCGGCGTCGTGACGGCCACCGGCACCGCCTTCAATCCGTTCTACTCGGTGAGCCTCGGCCTGACACGGGATTTCTTCGTGAAAGGCTGGAGCTGGCTCAACGCGGGGCCGGACCTGCGGTTCAGTTCCTACCGTTACGACGCAAACCGCTTCGATGGTTCCTACGCAGGGTATTGGAGCCCGAAGTCGAATCGCGAGGCAGGGCTCGTCTTCAATGCGCAGACGGAGGAGGGCGGCCGCCTCCTGTTCAAGACAGGCGCTCGCGTCGGCTATGCCACGCGCGAGTTATACACGGGCCGGGCCTCGGGCGCGTTCGGCGAGGATACGTCGACGCTTGCCGGGCTCGTCTCGCCGAACCTCATCTTGGGCGCGAGTGTGGGATTTCGCGCTTCTCCGGGCTATCGGGATCTGAGCGTCATCGCCTGGCTCAAGGTTCCGCTCGATGTGCGTGCGCATCTTCGCGTGGTGGATCTCGTCACGCCGCGAGGCTTTTAGGCGTTGCCGGCCCGTCGCCGCGCGGGCGCTCTTAGTTTTCGCCCAGCACGGCGCGCCTTTGCTCGGTCACTGCGTGGCGAACGGTGTCGGGCCTTGGCAACGGGCGTCGGAAGCGGCTTGCGTCCCGGGCGGGCAACGATGCAGGGGCAGGCGCCGTTCGCGCTGCCGTTTTTCGCGCATGAGCGCTTCGCGGTTGCGCTCGTCCTGCAGCGCTTGTTGACGCAGTGCTTCTCTGCGTAGCGCTTCTTGCCGGAGCGCATCGCGGCGCAGTGCTTCCTCACGCAGCGCGTCCCGGCGCATCGCTTCTCGACGCAACGCATCTTCGCGCAT
>DATJJH010000112.1:0-34700 GCA_035492395.1 Trinickia sp.
GATCACTTCCGGATAGTTGTGGCCCGTGTCGATGTGCACGAGCGGAAAGGGCAGCGCCGTCTTGCGGTTCGCGCCCAGCCCAAAAGCCTTGAGCGCCAGGTGCAGCACGACCACCGAATCCTTGCCGCCCGAGAACAGCAGCGCCGGCTTGCTGCACTCGGCAACGAGCTCGCGCAGGATGTGGATCGATTCGGCCTCGAGCCAGTCGAGGTGGTCCATGCGTGGGGCTGGCTTCGCGGCGCCGGCCGTGCCGAGAGAGGCGATCAGGGTAGACATGATGTTGGCCTTGGTGTCTGCGTTTTTTGTCGGACGAGCGTGATGCATGGGTGTGAACGGGTGGGGCAGCCGGCGACCTAGCCGACGCTCCGATAAGCGATATAGGCCGCGATCAGCAGCAGCATCGCGGCGAAAATCTTTTGCAGCGCTTGGCTTCTGTCGGCGATGGCTTTGGCCGACCGCATGCCGAAACGGCCCCCGACGACGCCGCCGGCGACGAGCGCCAGCGCGAGCGGCACGCTGACCTTTCCGGCCATTGCGTAGTTGGTCGCCGTCGTCGCGGCGAACACCACGACCGAGACGAGCGAGGACGCGACGGCCTCGAGCATCGACACGCGCGCGATCAAGCGCAGCGCCGGCACCGATAGAAAGCCACCGCTGATGCCGAAGAACCCGGCCACGCCGCCGACCGCTACGCCCGCGCCGGCCGTGACGAAGCCTCTGCCGGCCGTGGCGATCGGGATGGGCCCGTCGTGGGCCGGTTGCGCACGTGAAATCATGAGCACCGCGACCGCGGCCACGATGACCGCGAGCAGCAACATCAAGGCGCCGCCGTCGATATGCAGCGACCACCGCGAGCCAGCGAACGCGCCGGAGACACCCGCTGCCGCGAATAAAGCGCCCACGCGCCAACGCACATGGCCGGCCCGCGCGTACGAGACGAGATTGACGAGCGCGGTGAGGGCAATAGCCGCGGCCGTCGTGCCGATCGCGACATGCGGATCGCCCACTTTGACGAAATAAAGCAGCAGCGGCACGGACAACATGCCTGCGCCGCCGCCGACAAGTCCGAGCGCAAAGCCGATGGATAGGCCGGACACGGACGCAAGCGCAACCTGCGTCTGCAACGCAATAGACATCGTGGTGTTCCTCTCAGGTACACGGCAACTCATCGTCGGCGCGGCGCGTACATCGCGCACCGCGTCCGACATAGTTTTTCATTGGGTACTTTCGTAGCCTCGTAATGACGTAATTCGTTATTTACAGCTATGGCTTCTCTTTTCTGCTTCTATTTCAGGGCCGAACGGTCAATCCGTGATTTCGAACACCTCCGTCAGCGCATCGAGCTTGACGGGTGCAGCCTGGCCGAGCGCCGCCTGAACCGCCGCGCACTGCTCCATGCGGGCACGCACCGTGGCCAAATACTCGGCCCGGTGGCGCCGCAGCGCAAAATCGCGAAAGTTCGTCCGCTCGAGCGCCTGCCACGCGTGCGCTCGGCCGGTATCCGAAGCGTGACGCGCCGCATCGAACGCCGCCGCATCGATCACAGCCGATGCGCCGGTTATGCGCTCGTAACCGTAACGCTCCATATAAGCTTTCGTCAATGTTTCTATAATCGCGATCTCCTCCATCGACAACACGCGCTTGTACTTGTCGGCATTAGCGGCGATCGGCGCGAAGCAATTGGACGACCATAAGGCCGACATGCGCGAAATTTGCCGCGCCTCGTCCGAGTGAGAAACGTCCAGCATGCTCGGCAAGAACGCAATGCCGAAGAACGCGCAGACCTCCTTCAGGACGGCTTCTTCGTCGGTCAGAAAATCTTCGTAGCGAATGGTGAGCGTGCGCTGCGGGTACTGCGCCAAAATCGCGTCGGCCGCGCGATGGGCCTCGACCCACGTATGCGCGTTCAGCAGCGTGTCGAAGTCGTGGATGATCGCCTTGTTCATCGACGCGATCTGCGCGCGCGGGTCGCGCACCACGTTCAGAAACAGCATGTCGGGAAAAAGGCGCATCAACGCTTCGGCGTAGTGCACGCTGTCGAGCGATTTGTCCATGACGACGCCCGCGCCGGCATGCTCGCCGGCCCGAAGCAGCAGTTCCCAGACGATGCGATGCACGCTGCGCGGCTCATGGCGAATCGCTTCGAAGATATCGACCGAATCGAAGACGATGCCGGGCCATTTCACCATGCTCGCGGCCTGGAGCCCGATGACGTCGCTCACGAGGCGAAAGTAGGCGCGGTCGTCGTCGAGATCGCCGTAGAGCGGCACGATCGGCATGAAGTCGACGATATGCAGCGGATACGGCGAATAGAACGCGGGGTTCAAGTTCAAGCGAAGCCGCAGCGCGTGGCTGCCGCAGCGGCGCAGCGGAATCATCAAGACGGGCCTGGGTCTCGCGCCGGCCTGTGCGCGATCGGATGCTCGGATCATTGTTTTGGTGCTCCTCGGTGCTTACTTGGATGCGATGGGCGTCATCGCGCTAGCTGCGCCCATCGTCGTGAAATACGTTGAAAAAGCGTCGATGAACGCGTCGATGCTCGCGCACGGCAGCACATTGACGCCGGCGGCGGCTCGTCGCCCGCCCCCCGTGTCGAAGCGTTCGCACAGCAGGTTCGCCGGGTGCGAGTCCGGCTTGGACGAGCGGACGCTCACGCAGCACGATCCGTCGCTGCGTGCGTTCAGGACAGCGAACGATCGATCGCGCGCCTGCGCGGCCAGCAAGTTCGCGAACGTGCCCGAAATGCGCCGCGCCCAGGGCTCGTCCGGAAGCACGTAGACGGCGCCGCCCTCGCATGCGTGATGCGGCACGAGCGAATCCACGCGCGACAGATCCTCCCAGTAGCCGTGTTCGAGCTGCGCGAAATACGGCGAGGCCGCGACGAATTCCAACGGATCGGCGAACGGATGCAATGCGTCGTAGAGCGCATCGGGCCGGATGTGAAGATCGTCGAGCGTGTCCCCGTACGCGTTGTAGTTGAGCAGACGCCCCAGTGTCGAGAGCGTGGCCATCTCGTGGTCGGGCACGCCCTCGGCGCCCGCGAGCCTAGCGGCCGTCGCGTCCAGGTTGTCGCCGAACGCGCCGACGATCGCCCAGCGTCGATAGCGGCCGCCTAGCGCGCGGTCGACGAGGACGCTCGTGCAGACATGAGGAGAATCGTCCCAGTGCATCGTCAGTCGCGGATGAGGCCGGGCTAGCCGCGCGCTGTGATGGTCGAAGTAGGTGACGGTCGCGCCCGCCTCGAGCAGCCGAGCAAGCGCATCGACGTTCGTGTCGAGCGAAATATCCAGCACCGTCACGTCGATGTCCGCCGCGCCCGGCACCTGGCTGAGCAGCGCGACGTCGCGCTTTACGCCCGTGATCCGGCGCGCTTCCCGTGGCTGCGCGAGACGCAGCTGATGCAGCGCGCACAACCCGTCCGCATCGCCGTTGAACACGTCGTAGGCGAGCACGGGCGCCATCGTGGGCAGAGGTTCAGCAGGACCGGCCATCTTCGTGCTCCGAATCGCGCCGCATCAGGTAAGCGAGCAGCAGCGCCGCCGCCCCGCCTTGCGCCAATTGCGCCGTGTCGAGTGCGAGCGCGGGCGCAAGCGGGGGCTCGTAGGGGGCGCTGACGCCGGTGAATTGCGAGAGCTCGCCTCGCCGGGCCTTGCGATAAAGGCCTTTCGGGTCGCGCGATTCGCACACGGCCAGCGCCGTGCTGACATGCACTTCGACGAACCGCGCCTCGCCGATGATCTCGCGAGCCGCGGCCCGATCCTCGCGCAACGGCGAAACGAACGACGTGACGACGACCAGGCCGACGTCGTTCATGACGCGGGCGACCTCCGCCGCGCGCCGGACATTCTCGCGCCGGTCATGCTCCGAAAAACCCAGGTCGCGGTTCAATCCGCAGCGCAGATTGTCGCCGTCCAGCACGGCGCACGGACGCCCGTCGCGCCTGAGCAGCCGCTCGAAATCGAACGCGATCGTCGACTTGCCGGCCCCGCTCAAGCCCGTCAGCCAAAACGTCAGCGGCGGGCGGCCGAATTGAAGCGCGCGCGTATCGTCGGACAAAGCGCCGGTGTGCCGGAAGATATTCGCGTTGGGGCGGCGCTCGCTCTCTCGTCCGCCGCTTCCAGGCTCCACCACTTCACGGGCGTGCGCATGAGGCTGTGCACCGTGGACCGGCCCCTCAGCGTTCATGGGAAACATCCTCGTTGTCATGATTGTCGAAATTCGATCGCCGTCTGCGGCATATCAAAACACACACGGCCGTGCTTTGCGTTGGATTCTTAGCATTAGGCGCAGCGCGCTACGCCGTGGCTCACGCAGGTTCGTAGGCCAGCACACGCGAGCCCGCCGGCGCGGCGAGGCGAGGCGAAGCGCGGCTCACGCTCGCGCGCATCGGCGCGCCGGCGGCGCCTTGACGCAACTTGAATACGCTCACGGCGGACACCAGCGCGTCGGCCTGTTCGCGCATCGATTCGGCAGCCGCGGCGGCTTCCTCGACAAGCGCGGCGTTCTGCTGCGTCACTTGATCCATCTGCGTCAACGCAAGGTTGATCTGCTCGATGCCGGTCGCCTGCTCTTCGCTGGCGCTCATGATCTCGCCCATGATGAGCGTGACGCGCTTGACGCCGTCGACCACGTCCTTCATCGTCGCGCCCGCTTCGTCGACGAGCTTGTTGCCCACTTCGACCTGTTCGACCGAGCCGCTGATCAGCGCCTTGATCTCCTTGGCGGCTGTCGCCGAGCGCTGTGCGAGGCTGCGGACCTCGGAGGCCACGACGGCGAAGCCGCGGCCCTGTTCACCCGCGCGCGCCGCTTCCCCCGCGGCGTTCAGGGCGAGGATGTTGGTTTGGAAGGCGATGCCGTCGATCACCGCAATGATTTCGACGATCTTCTGCGACGCCTGATTGATCGAGCCCATCGTCGTCACGACCTGCGACACCACGGTGCCGGCGCGCTCCGAGACGACCGAAGCCGACGCGGCCAGCTCGTTGGCTTGGCGCGCATGCTCGGAATTGCGCTTCACGGTCGCCGTCAATTCTTCCATCGATGCGGCCGTTTCCTCGAGCGACGCCGCCTGTTCTTCCGTGCGCGAAGACAAGTCGAGGTTGCCGCTCGCGATCTGGCCGGCTGCCGAGGCGATCGCACCCGTGCTGACATTGACTTGGCTCACGATGCCGACGAGGCTCTCTCTCATCATCTTCATGGAATGCATGAGGCTCGTGTCGTCGCCTGGCTTGACGAAGACCTCCGTCGTCAAGTCGCCCGTGGCCACGCGGTCGGCGGCGCCGGCCGCATCGCCGGGCTCGCCGCCGAGCTGCTTGATGATGCCGCGCGTGATCACGAGCGCCGAAACGATGCCGACGGCCAGCGCGGCGAGCGCCAGCGCGATGATGCCGAGCCGGCTCGATGCGTAGGTTTCTTTTGCGCCTGCCGTCAGCTCATCGCTTTGCTTGTGCTCGAGGGTGCGCAATTGGCGTACATAGGCCCACCATTTAGCCTGAATCGGCCGCAGATCGAACCGCAGCAGATGATAGGCGGCGTCGCGTTGGCCCGACAAAGCGAGCTCTCGCGCCTTTTTCATGAGCGGCAAGGCAAGCTCCCCCTGTCGGGTGATCTGCTGCAGCAGCGACGATTCGTCGGAGCTCGTGCCCGGCAAAGCGAACATCGTCGCGAGTTTCGCGCGGCTTTGCTCGTAGGCGTCGGTTTCCTCGTCGAACCGCTTGTTTTCGATGTCGACTTGATCCTGCTGGTCCGCCTGCAGCAAAACCAAATTGCGCAGCGCCAATGCACGGTTGGAAATGCTTTCGTCGAGGCGATTCGCCAAGGAAGCCTCGACGGAATTGACATCGGTGATGTCGACCATCGCGCTCTGCAGCGTGGACATTCGCATCAGGGCGAACACGGTCACGATCGCAAGCAGGGCGGAAACCAGTGCGAAGCCAATGCCGAGGCGGCTCGCCACTTTCATGTGGGATAGATTCATCTCGTCGCTACCTTCTAATAAAGGGACGTCTCTCTCGTCCGTGGACGCCAAACGCGTGGGACCTGGCGGTCACAAGCAGCGTGAACGGCACATCCGTAAAAGGCCTTAAGTGTTTTATCGGATGAAAACGTTTTTAATGACGAGATAGTTGGTAAGCGAAGTGGGTCGACTACTTTTTCGTATGACGATTGAAAATGCCGAACCGAGCACCATAGGTCGGCGGCCCGCGGCGGAAATTGACGATCGTCAATGACCCCGTTTTCTCGCCCATAGGGGTAAACACCCTCGCGAAGACTCCCGTTTCATGGGAATCGAATTTTTTTTATGGGAATTGTCAGGCATGCTTGGCATCGTTTACGTTCTTGAACGGACCGATCTGTCATGCAGGACGTCCCCGGAGCCGGCGCCGAGCGGATCTTGCTCGTACTCGCCTCGCTCGCTCATCACGGCAAGGCCATGTCGGTGCGCGAACTCGTCGGCAAGACTGGGCTCGCGCAAAGTACGCTATACCGCCAAATCGCGTTGCTCAAGCGCTGGGGCTTCGTCTCGGAAGACGCCGGCCGGTATGCGCCGGGCCCCGTCAGCCTTCAGCTCGCCCTATCGTTCGATCTCGGCTCGCATTTGATCGAAGCGAGCCGCGGCGCCATCGAGCGTCTCGCGCAGTCGTCGGGTGAAAGTGTCGGGCTGGTGGTGGCGGTCAAGGAACAGGTGGTCTGCCTGGAAATGATCGAAAGCCTGCATTCGTTGCGTTGCTCGTTCGAAAAAGGGCGGGCAGTCCCGCTCAAAGCGGGCGCATCGGCCAAGTCGCTGCTTGCGTTCATGAACGAGCGCCGCTGCGCCGACATTCTCGACACGATGTTCGCGGGCGACGAAGCGGGCAGGGCCGCGCTCATCGCGCAGCTCGCGACGATTCGCGAAGACGGCTACGTCGTCAGCGACAGCGAAGTCGACCCGGGCGTGTGGGGCGTGAGCGCGCCGATCTTCGCGCGCGCCGGACGCACGAGCCCGAGCGTGGCCTCGATCACGCTAATGGCGCCGGTCACCCGCGTGCACGGGCGCGAGGCCGCGCTGATCGACGCGACCCGCCGCACGGCGCGCAACATTTCGCGCCGGCTTCAAACCGACCGATCGAACGACGTTTGACCGATTCGCTGCCTGCCGCAGCGTTGCACGAGCCCCTAGGAGACCTCGATGAAATCCATCCGCCTGCTCGCCGCCCTCTGCATGAGCGCGGCATTCTCTTTCACCCTCGCCCCCGGCGCGGCGCGCGCGGCCGATACCGGCGCCCTGCAGGTGGCGACCGACGCCACGTTCCCGCCCATGGAGTTCACGGAAAACGGCGCCCGCACCGGTTTCGACGTCGATCTCATGAACGCGTTGGCGAAAACGATGGGCAAGCCGGTCCAATGGACCGACATCGACTTCAAAGGACTCATTCCAGGCCTCATCGCCCGTCGCTTCGACGTCGCGATTTCGGCCATCTACATCACGCCCGAACGCGCTCAGGTGGTCGACTTCACCCAGCCATACTATGCGGGCGGCCTGGTCGCGCTCGTCAAATCCGACTCCCCCATCAAGACGCTCGCCGATCTGAACGGCAAGAAGGTGAGCGTTCAGGTAGGGACAAAATCGGTGAACTTCCTGCACGATCACTATCCGCAGGTGCAGCGCGTCGAAGTCGAAAAGAACCAAGAGATGTTCGACCTCGTCGGCATCGGCCGCACGGATGCAGCCGTGACGGGCAAGCCGGCCGCCTACCAGCTCGCGCGCACGCGCCCGGGCTTTCGCGTGCTCGACGAGCAGCTGACGACCGAGCAGTACGGGATCGCGGTGCGCAAGGACGAGCCGCAGCTTCGCGACGCATTGAATTCGGCGCTCGAGAAAATCAAGGCCGATGGCACCTACGCCGCCCTCGTCAAGAAGTGGTTCAGCAGCAAGTAACGCCGAGCTGACGCCGACGCGACACCCCTCGCCGGCCGCGCTACGCGCGCGGCCGTGTGCTTTACCTTCTAGAGTCGAAGCGGATGCAGATGCAACTCGATTTCTCCCCCGTGTTCGCCGGCTGGACCGAAATCTTGCACGGCGCCGCCGTCACGATCGAAGTCACGGCGGCCGCGCTCGTCTTGAGCTGCGCGATCGGCCTCATGATCGGCATCGGCCGGCTCACGCGCCGGCGCCGTTTCGTCTACGGTTTTTGCACGGCCTACGTCACGTTCTTTCGCGGCACGCCGCTGCTCGTGCAACTGTTCCTTCTGTTCTTCGGCCTGCCGCAGTTCAACGTCATGCTGCCGGCCTTCTTCTGCGGCGTCCTCGGGCTCGGGCTGTATTCCGCGGCCTACGTGTCGGAAATCGTGCGCGGCGCGATTCAATCGATCGATCGCGGACAGACCGAGGCCGCGCGCTCGATCGGCATGTCCTCGTCGCTGGCGATGCGCACCGTGATCTTGCCGCAGGCCGTCGTGCGCATGATCCCGCCGCTCGGCAACGAATTCATCGCATTGATCAAGAATTCGGCGCTCGTGTCGCTGCTCACGATCGACGATCTCATGCACGAAGGGCAGAAGATCATTAGCGTGTCGTACCGCTCGCTCGAGGTCTATCTGGCTATCGCACTCGTCTATCTCGTGCTCACGAGCACGACGAATTACCTACTGCAGCGCGCCGAGCAGCGCTTGCGCGCGGGAGGAATGGTTCAGTGAACGCCGTACCGCAAGATCGTTCTCCGACGGACGCAGCGCCGATCATCCGGATTCGCGCGCTCAAGAAATCGTTTGGCGCCCACACCGTCTTGAACGGCATCGACTTCGACGTCGCGCCCTCTCAGGTCGTCGTGGTCATCGGGCCCAGCGGCTCGGGCAAGAGCACATTCCTCAGGTGCTGCAACGGGCTCGAGCAGGCCGAGGGCGGTACGATCGACATCTGCGGCCATCGGCTCGTCGATCACGGCGTCATGCTCCAGGAGCGCGCGCTCAACGCGCTGCGCACGGAGGTGGGCATGGTGTTCCAATCGTTCAATTTGTTTCCGCATCTGTCCGTCATCGAAAACGTGACGCTCGGTCCGCGCAAGCTGCGCGGCGCCTCGAAAGAGCAAGCGCAAGCCTGCGCCATGCAACTGCTCGAGAAAGTCGGTCTGGTGCACAAGGCTCACGCGATGCCGGCGAGCTTGTCGGGCGGACAGAAGCAGCGTGTGGCGATCGCACGCGCGCTGGCGATGCGCCCGCGCGTCATGCTGTTCGACGAACCTACGTCGGCGCTGGACCCCGAACTGGTCGGCGAGGTGCTGCAGGTGATGAAGATGCTGGCGAGCGACGGCATGACGATGGTCGTCGTGACGCACGAGATGGGCTTCGCCCGGGAAGTCGCGGACGTGGTCGTCGTGATGGACGGGGGCGCGATCGTCGAGGCGGGGCCGCCGCAAACGATCTTCTCCGCGCCGACGCAGCCGCGTACCCGCGCCTTTTTGCAAGCCGTGCTCTCCCGAGCATGAACGCGGCGTTCGATCCGTCGGTCTGGACCGGCCGGCGCGATGCGGGGGAAGCGGGCGACACGTCGAGGCTGTTCGAGCGCGTGCGCGCTTTTCACGATCCGCTCGAACCCGAGCAAGTCGTCGGCGCGCCCGTATTGATCGGCTTTTGCTGCGACGAAGGCGTGCGCCGCAATCAAGGGCGTATCGGGGCCGCGCACGCCCCCCGGCTGCTTCGACGCGCGCTCGCCTCGCTGCCGGCTCATCGGGTGGCTCGCTGTTTCGACGCGGGCGACGTGCTTTGTGAAGCGGACGACCTCGAAGGGGCGCAAGCGGCCCTGGGCGAGCGAGTGCGACGCGCCTTGACGCTAGGCGCGCGACCCATCGTCCTGGGCGGCGGGCACGAACTCGCTTGGGGCGCCTACCTCGGGCTGCGCGGCTGGCTCGACGGAGAGGACGGGCCTGCGCCGGTTGCGGCGCGGCCTCGCGGGAGGCTGCTCGTGATCAACTTCGACGCGCACTTCGACCTGCGCACGACCCGCCCCGGCAACTCAGGCACGCCCTTCGACCAAATCGCCCGCGATTGCGCGGCTGGCGGCGCGGCGCTCACTTATGCTTGCTTCGGCATCAGCGAACTCGCCAATACGGCGGCGCTGTTCGCCCGCGCGCATGAAATCGGCGCGCGCTACGCGCTCGACGTGGTCATGCAGGAAAGCCATTTGGCGGATCGACTCGCCGAATTGGACGGATTGATTGCGGCGGCGGACGACGTCTATCTGACGATCGATCTCGACGTCCTGCCGGCGGCCGTGGCCCCGGGCGTTTCCGCACCGGCCGCGCTCGGTGTGCCGTTTGCCGTCGTCGAAGCGATGGTCATGCGCGTGCGCGCCTCGACCAAGCTGCGTGTTGCCGATATCGCCGAATTCAACCCGCAGTACGATCAGGACAGCAGGACGGCGCGCGCGGCGGCGCGACTGCTCTACCGTCTGCTTTGATGCGCGCCGACCACTCAGTGCCGGTGCAAAAGGCTCCGTAACGGATGCCGCCAATCCAGCCGGCGTGGCGACGCGCTGCGCGTTTCACGCAAGTGCTCTTGCCATAACTCGTCGGAAAAAAGAAATGCGACGATCAAAAGCGGCAGCACGAGGAACGCGCCCAAAATCACTCGCTCGATCACGATGAGCCTCCCGTGCCATTGCCAGGCGAAAGCGAAAGAGAGTGGAAACCATTCTAAGCGCATGTTGCGCGGTTCGCGCGAGGCAATACGAGAAGCACGTGGCTTCGCGCGCACTCCCCAAAATCGCAAGGCGGCGGCGTGCTTTCGAGCGGCGAAGCGCGCGACGACGCACCATTCATAGCGCTTGTGCCGCTGCCCACGCAAACTAAAACGACTCTGCGCCGTCGATTGCGGTGCTTCGAGACGATCGCGATCGCGGCAGGCATTAATCTTGTCTCGCGGCAAAGCCGTAGATAACGGTTTTAAGCCGTCGTTGACGAACATCTTTATGTGCGCCGCCGCAAAATGCTTTTTGCATTTTATTAAACTGCTTAATTCGTTTCCGCCGCAATCCGAAAATAGCGTCGAAAGCCTTGCGGCAAGCCGCGCTCGGGCTTTCCGAACCCTTTCATCGCCCGGCTCGGCCAGGTGCGGCAAGGCAGTCGAGACGCATCGTCCGAGGGCGGTCGCACCGGTGCGACAATCCGTCGCTTTTGCAAGTGCACACAAGATGTGCTTGTGCTTTTACACCCATGTTCTACGCTCAAACACGCGGGTTTTATATTGCCTTTAAATACATAGCTAACCTAAGTAAAAACCCGCATGGAGGCGTATATGAAAAAAGCAGGCATGCTTTTGGTGCTCGTGGGGTTGGCCGCCGCCACTGTTGCGCAGGCGCAAGATCAAGTGCTTAGACCGCAGCAAACCTTCCAATTCAGGGCGAATGCCTACGGATGCTTATCGAAGGATAAGCTCGATTCCGCCTACCAGCACGCGCAAGCGGGCGAACAGCAAAAGATGCAGGAATTTTTCTCCGGCTACCAATGCTTGTCGACGCCCGAGCATGCGGACTTCCGCGTCGTTCGCGTCGTCGGCCGAGACGTCGAATTCGTGAACGCCGGCAACGGCGATACCGAAGGGCTGTGGACTCACGCGGAATTCATCAAGCAATAACCGTCGGTTGGTTCCATAGTGGCCCGGCTTCGCCGGGCCATTTGCCATGCTTGGCCTAGTTTTCGCTATCATTTCGCGCCAATGACGGCGCGCGCATATCGACGCGCGCCGCGCACGAAACGCGACCGATTCGCGCAAACGAGCCTCTTCTACGCCGCATGGCCCTCAAATCGACCATCTACAAAGCCGAGCTGCAAATTGCCGACATGGATCGCCATTACTACGGCGACCATGCGTTGACCATTGCCCGCCACCCTTCGGAAACCGACGAGCGCATGATGGTGCGCCTCGCCGCGTTCGCGTTCTTCGCCAATGAGCGTCTCGAACTCGCCAAAGGGCTGTCCGATACGGACGAGCCCGATCTTTGGCAAAAGGATCTGACCGGCGCCATCCAAACCTGGATCGAGGTCGGGCAGCCCGACGAACGTCGGCTGGCCAAGGCCAGCGGCCGGTCGGACTCGGTAGTCGTCATCGCCTACGGGGGCCGCGCGTCGCAAATCTGGTGGGACGGGTTGCGCGGCAAAGTCGAGCGGCTGCGCAACGTGGAAGTGTGGTCGCTGGCCGAGGGTGTCGGCGAAACGCTCGCGCGGCTGGCCGAGCGCACGATGCGGTTGCAGTTCACCGTGCAAGACGGCGCCGCATGGTTCACGAGCGCAAGCGCGGACCCCGTCGAACTTCAGTGGTCGGTGCTGAAGGCCAGAAGCGCTGGCTAACGGCGGCGGGCGACCGCGCGGTCAGCGCGAAGTGGCCCGCGCCGATTCGGGCGGCCCTTTGAGTTCGATCATGTTGCCGTCGGGGTCGAACAAATAAAGCGACTGACCGAAGCCGTCCGCGCCGTAGCGACGGCCTTCTTCGCCGAGCCGCGCCCCGTGCGCCGTCACGTGCTCGGCAAGCCCGCGCGCATCGTAGTGCTCCACGCGCAGGCACAGGTGGTCCATGTTCCGCCCGGCGCCGGGCGCGCCGCTGTCGGCGCGGTCGATCTTCGCGCCGACCTTCAGCAGATCGATCAGCGAGCGCCCCGCGCGCAGTTGGGTGAGCCCGATGTCGGGCTGCTCTTTTTCGACGGTGCACCCGAGCGCCTCGCAGTAAAAGCGCGCCAACGCGGCAGGGTCGGACGTGCGAATGACGACATGATCGATTTCGCGAATCGTCGGCTTCATCGGAATTCCCCTTTCATGCGGCGGCGGTCCCCGTGGGGCCATATGGGCCACACGCGGCTGGCCGCGCCCTCGATATCGATGAGTGTAGCTGCAGGTGCGCAACGCGCGGCGGCGTCGTGACCAGACACGTCCGAACGACGGCGGCAGGCTTCGGCACTTTTCCAGAAACGTACAAAACTATGTACAATGAAGCCGACATAGCGGATGCCCTTTGACTCGTAGTTGTCGCGAGCCCGGTTAATCCGACTGAAAACGCGCGCCGCTTGTGCGCGCCGTGGGTTTTTGAGCGTATAACGCCTGCTCGCCAGGTATGGAAGGGGAAATGAACATCCTGACATTTAGTGAGGCTCGAGCCGGCTTTAAACAGGCGCTGGACGCGGTATGCCGAGACCATGAGCCGACCATCATCACGCGTCAGCGTGGCGAACACGTCGTCATGATTTCGCTGGAGGACTACAACAGCATTCAGGAAACGCTGCATCTGTTGGGGAGCCCGGCGAACGCCGACCGGCTACGTCAATCCATTGCGGAGTTCAAGGCAGGCAAGACCTTTCCGAAGGACTTGCTGATCGATGACGCAAAACAGGAAGACAAAGAACAAAGCAGCGGCCGTGAGTAGATGCAAGGTCGCATGGACGACGCACGCCTGGGACGATTATCTCTATTGGCACAAGCATGACCGGGCGATCGTCGACGAAATCAACGGCCTAGTGGAGGAAATCTGTCGGGATCCATTCAAAGGCACGGGGAAGCCCGAACCGCTGAAGGGCGATCTGACCGGGTTCTGGTCGCGGCGGATCACGAAAGCGGATCGCCTCGTCTACATCGTCCAAGAAGGCATTCTTTATGTGATGCAGTGTCGCTTTCATTACTAACGCGGGCCGTCAAGCCACGCCCAAGCACCGGAAACGGTGCTCTTTTTTTGCCCATACGAAGCGTACGGACAAAAAAAACCCGCTCACAGGGAGCGGGTGAATCCATATCAGGAGGAGACATGGAGGAGACAGTTCCTACTATACACATCCGGATGGTGCAATGCAATATCTTTTTTATGACGGAAAATGACGAGGGATTCGTGTGTGTGCGCACGCCCTGCGTAGGACTGCGAACCGGCAAACGGGGCGCGAACATCCGCCCGGGCGTTGCGGCAGAATTAGAGCGCAACAATCGGCGCGCAGCGATCCGCCCGAACACATAAAGTTGGCATCGTTCACTTGCCAACGTCGAGGAAGATCATGGATACCGCCTATCAGACCGATGCCGAGCGCTGGGATGCCGTCGTCGCGCGCGACGCGCGGGCGGATGGCGCATTTTTCTACGCCGTCGCCACGACGGGCATCTTTTGCCGGCCTTCGTGCGCCTCGCGCCTGCCGCGCCGGGAAAACGTCGCGTTCTTCGGCACGGTCGACGCCGCCCGCGCGGGCGGCTTTCGTCCCTGCAAACGCTGCCGCCCCGACGGATTGCCGCGCGAACTCGCCATTGTCGAGCGCGCGTGCGCGGCGCTTGACGCCGATCCACAAGCACGCGTCACGCTCGCGCAATTGAGCGAAGCCGTCCACGTCAGCCCGTTTCACCTGCAGCGGCTATTCAAGCGCGTCGTCGGCGTGTCGCCGCGCGAATATCAGGCCGCGCGCCGCGGCGCCGCTCTCCGCGAGGCGCTTCAACGCGGCGAGGATGTCACGCGCGCCGCGCTCGATGCCGGCTTCAACTCCCCGTCGCGGCTGTACGGCAGTGTGGCGGGCGAGCTCGGTATGCCGCCTTCGACCTATCGCAAGAAGGGCGACGGCCTGCGCGTCTACTATGCGACCGAGCGCACCGCGCTAGGCCCCGTGCTCGTCGCGGCAACGGCGAAAGGCATCTGCCGAATCGCGTTCGGCGACGACGAAGCCGAACTGCAGCAGGCGCTGCGCCATGCGCTCGCCAACGCCGAACTCGTCGAGGATCGCGCCCGTATCGCGCCGTTCATCGAACAAATCGACGCTTATCTGCGGGGACAACGCGAAACGTTCGACCTGCCGCTCGACGTCAGCGCCACGGCGTTCCGCCAACGCGTATGGGACGCCCTGCGACGCATCCCCTACGGCGAGACGCGCAGCTACACGCAGGTGGCCGAATCGCTCGGCGTCGCCCATGCCGTGCGCGCCGTGGCAAGCGCCTGCGCCTCGAACGAGATCGCGCTGGCTATTCCGTGTCATCGCGTCCTACAAAAAGGCGGCTCGCTGGCCGGCTATCGATGGGGCCTGTCACGCAAGGCGGCCTTGCTCGACGCCGAGGCGCGGCACGCGGCGGTTGCTCCCGCGGCATCTGCAGAGGCCGACACCATCGAGTACATTCGTCGCGATCTGGACGACGCAGCTTGAGCACCGTCCTCGCCGCCAGCTTCGAGCTGCCGTTCAAGGCCCCCTATGACTGGGCGCGCGTACTGCGTTTCTTTGCCGGGCGCGCGACGCCCGGCGTCGAAACCGTGGAGGACGGCGCATACCGGCGCGCGATCGAGTGGAACGCGGCGAGCGGCACGCTGCTCGTGACGCGCCATCCGCGCAAGCGCCGCCTCGTGGTCACCATCGAGGGTGAAGCGAGCCGGCATGCGTCGACGCTCGCGCCGCACGTCGCCACCATGTTCGATGTCGCCGCCGACCCGGCCGCCATCGGCGGCCACCTCGGACGCGACCCTTGGCTCGCGCCGCTCGTGCAGGCAGCGCCCGGACTGCGCCTGCCCGGCGCTTGGTCGGCGTTCGAGCTCGTCGTGCGGGCCATCGTCGGTCAGCAGGTCAGCGTCAAAGCGGCGACCACGCTCATCGGGCGTCTCGTCGTGCGCGCGGGCGAGCGCATCGACGATCATCCGCACCCCGGCACGGCCTGGCGCTTTCCGACCCCGGCCGCGCTGGCCGATGCGGATCTCGCGCAAATCGGCATGCCGGGCAAGCGCGTCGCCGCGCTCCAAGGCCTCGCGCGCGCCGTGGCCTCGGGCGAGCTGCCGATCGACGATATTCACGCGGGCACACGATCGGCAGCCGCACTGGCCGACGCCCGCGCGGCGCTGCTCGCGCTGCCCGGGATCGGCCCATGGACCGTCGAGTACATCGCGATGCGCGCGTGGCGCGACGTGGATGCCTTCCCCGCCACCGACCTCGTCCTGATGCAAGCGATCGCGGCACGCGATCCCGCGCTCGCGCGCGCGCCGGCGCAACGGGCGCGGACCGAAGCATGGCGGCCTTGGCGCGCCTACGCCGCCATGCATCTTTGGAACGAAATCGCCGATCGGGCGGGGGCCGCCCGGGGCGGCTAGCCGCCTCCGGCGTGGCCTCAAGCGAGGTTCGCGGCGCGGTGTTAAAGTGCCCGCTACTCAAAAATTAATTGCATCGAGGCGCCGCGCGCGGTAGTGCAAGCCGCCTGATCGCAATCGGCTTCAATGTCAGATATCCAAACACCACCCAGGTCGGAAGCATTCGCGCAGCGCTTGTCGGTGTTGACGTCGCCGGCGGCGCGGGACGTGCTCGTCCGCGGCCTGCGCGGAATCGAGAAGGAAAGCCTGCGGGTCACGCGCGACGGCGCGCTGGCCATGACGCCGCATCCGAGCGCGCTCGGCTCGGCGCTGACGCATCCGGCTCTCACGACCGACTATTCCGAGGCGTTGCTCGAGCTCATTACTCCGGCGCAGGCCGATCCCGAGCAGGTGATTGCACGGCTCGACGAGTTGCATCGTTTCGTCTATTTGCAGCTCGGCGACGAGCTGCTCTGGAACCAGTCGATGCCGGGCCGTTTGCCGGCCGACGATCAAATTCCGATCGCCGAATACGGCAGCTCGAACATCGGCCGGCTCAAACACGTCTATCGGCATGGGCTCGCGCTGCGTTATGGCCGCACGATGCAGTGCATCGCCGGCATTCACTACAACTATTCGCTCAGCGAAGAGGCCTGGCGTCTGCTTCACGCAGCACGCCCGTCGCCGGCCACGGCGGTCGATTTTCAGTCGGCTTCGTACCTTGCGCTGATCCGCAATTTCCGCCGCACGAGCTGGCTGCTGATGTACCTGTTCGGCGCGTCGCCGGCGCTCGACCGCGCGTTTTTGCGGGGCCGTGCGCACACGCTCGAAACGTTCGATGAAAGCACGCTCTATCGTCCGTACGCGACGAGCTTGCGCATGAGCGACCTCGGCTATTCGAACACGACAGCGCAGGCCGCGCTGCAACCGAACTACGACTCGCTGCAAGGTTACTTGGAAGCGCTGGCGCGGGCCGTCAGCGAACCGTATCCGGCCTACGAAGCGATCGGCACCCATCGCGACGGCGGTTGGGTGCAGCTCAACACGAACGTGCTGCAGATCGAGAACGAGTTCTATTCGACGATCCGACCCAAACGCGTGACGCATCCGGGCGAGCGTCCGCTGCACGCGCTCGCTTCGCGCGGCATTCAGTATGTCGAGGTGCGCTGTCTCGACATCGACCCGTTCGAGCCGTGCGGCATCAGCGTCGAGACGGCGCGCTTTCTGGATGCCTACCTGCTTGTCGGTGCGCTCGACGATAGCGGACCGCTGTCGCCGGCCGCCCTCCCCGAGGCGAACGCCAATTTCGGCGCGGTGACGCTCGAAGGGCGCAGGCCGGGCCTCACGCTGATACGCGACGGTCGCGACCTGTCGCTGCGCGATTGGGCGGACGAGCTGTTCGAGCGCATCGACGCGGCCGCGCAAGCACTCGACGCCGTACGCGGCGGCGACGCCCATGTGCGTGCAGTGGCCGCCCAGCGCGCGAAGCTGGCCGATCCGGACGCGACGCCTTCGGCGCACGTGCTGCGCACGATGCGCGAGCGAGGCCAAAGCTTCCTCGAGTTCGGCCTCGCGCAAAGCGAAGCGCATGCGGCCCACTTCAAGGCGCGTCCGCTCGACGCGCAAGCGCTCGTCGCCGCGCGGGCACAGGCGGAACAGTCGCTGGCCGAGCAAGTCGAACTCGAGCGGCGCGACGCGCCGGCTTCGTTCGACGACTTCGTCAACGATTACCGCAGCTACACGCTCGAACGCTTCAGCGTCTGAACCTACGCGCCCGGGGCGCCGCTGCTCGATCCGATTCGCATCGCGCGAACGGCTGCGCACGATCCGCGTCGAACTAGCGCCCCCTTCTTCACCGTGGGGCGAAGACTGATCGAAGCCACGACGGAGGGCGTACGCATGGAATCGACAGGAAGGATAGCCGCAGCGGCCGCGGTCCTCGCTTGCGCACTCGCCGCGGGGTGCACGGCGGCGAATCGCGTCGAACCCGAAACGATGCAGATCGCCACAGCGCCGCTCGTATGCCGCGCCGATCAATGCGCCGTGTGGTGGGAGCGCGCGCGGCAGTGGGTGACGCAGCACGCGCAGTACCCCTTGCAGACGGACACCGCGGACGCGATCGAAACGGCCGGCCCGGCCGGCGGCAGCGGCGCGCCGGCTTTTCAGGTCACGCGCGCGCGCAACCCGGACGGTACGTTCACGATCGGATTCGCGGCCCACTGCGATCGCCCGCTGGCCGGTTGCCGTCCAGATCCGTGGCAATCGGCGGCCAAGTTCAAGCAGTTCGTGAGATCGGGCGAAGAGGCGCCGTCATCTGCGCCGCCGGCACAGGCCCACGCCCCGCAATGAGGACATGAGCCGCTGGCCTTCGCGCTAGTGCGCCATGGCCGGGCCGCTGCCGCGCTTGGGCTTGGTGATCCAAACGAGCACGGCCAGCAGCACGAATGCGGCGCATGAAATGCGGAAGAAGTCGTTCGTGGCCATCATGTACCCCTGCTGCGTGACGAGCGCGTTCAGTTGCGCGCCGACGCTGCCGCCCGAAAACCCCAGCGTTCCGAGCGCGTTCTGGTAGGCGGCCGTATTCGAGGAATAGGCGTTGACCGATTCCGCCAGCACGGCATGGTGGTAGATGGCGTCGTTTTCCCAGTAGGTCGTGCTGATCGCGGTGCCGATCGCACCCGCCAGCGTGCGCAGGAAGTTCGACAACCCCGATGCGCTGGCGAGGCGCTCGTCGGGAATGCTCGAAAGCGTGATCGTCGTCATCGGCACGAAGAAGCAGGCCACGCCGATCCCTTGAACGATCCGCGGCAAGATCACGTGGCCGAACGGTACGTCGAGCGTGAACGTGCCGTTCCAGACCGAGACGATCGCAAACACCGTGAACGCGAAGCTCGCGACCATGCGCAAATCGAGCCGGTGCAGGTTGCGCCCGATGATCGGCGAGAGTACGAGTGCCAGCAGCCCGACCGGCGCGGTCGCGAGCCCGGCGAGGCCCGCCGTGTAGCCCATCACCGTCTGCAGCCAAAGCGGGAAGATGACGACCGATCCGAAAAACGTCATGTAGCCGAGAAAGATGATCAGCGCGCCAAGCCCGAAGTTTCGATCCTTGAACAGCGTCAAGTCGATGACGGGCGTCTTCTCCGTGATTTCCCACGCCAGCAGAAAGGCGAGGGCGACCACGGCGACGAGCGCCAGCGTGACGATGAAGGTGGAATTGAACCAATCGCGGTCCTTTCCCAGATCGAGCATCATCTGCAGGCACGACACGCCGATGACGAGCAACGCAAGCCCGATCGCGTCGATCGGCTGCTTCGTAATTTTCGTTTCGCGCCCGCGCAGCAGAAAGTAGGCCGACGAGGCCGAAATGAGACCGATCGGCAAGTTGATGTAGAAGATCCAGGGCCAGCTGTAGTTGTCGGTAATCCAGCCGCCCATCACCGGCCCGAAGATCGGCGCGACGATCACCGTCATGGCCCATAGCCCGAGCGCCAGGCCGCGTTTCTGTGGCGGGTAGCTACGCATGAGAATGGTTTGCGAGAGCGGAACCATCGGACCCGACACGAGGCCTTGGAGCAGGCGAAAACCGATCAACGTCGGGAAATTCGCGGCCAACCCGCAAAGCGCCGACGCGATCGTGAATGCCAGCACCGACATCGTGAACAGCCGAACCTCGCCCACGCGGCGGGCGAGCCATCCGGTCAGCGGCACAGCGATGGCGGCCGCTACCGAGTACGACGAGATCACCCACGTGCCGTCGCTCGTGGCGACGCCCAGGCTGCCCGAAATCGTCGGCACCGCCACGTTGGCGATCGACGTATCGAGCACTTCCATGAAGGTGCCGAAGGCGAGGCCGATCGTCAGCAGCGCCAACGTGCCGCCCTTCAGGGGCAACGGGCCTGCCGGAGATTCGGCCGCCGCCGAAGCCGCATTTGCCATGCGCGTTCTCCTTATTCTTCGCCGACCGGGCAAGCCCGTCCATCGGCGCCAATGGTTTGCGTTCGGCGCCAATATCGCCACAATTGCTTGCCTTGTCAATATTTTTCTATGCAATTATGGTTGAGGCCTGGATTGGTCGATCCGGACCCCAGCGCACGGGCAGCGGGCGAAGGGCCGTGATATCCGTAACCGGCCGTAACTCAGGCAAGCCGCGCCCTGCGGTACCATCGGGCGCATCACATCGAACCCTCCCGGTATGCCGCGCCATCGCACCCGCACTAGCACTCGCACTCCATCCGCCGCCGCGCCGCGGACCTCCCGCGTTGCCGCCGCCCTCGGTTGCGTCGCCGCCATCGCCGCGCTTGCCGGATGTGCGGTCGGCCCCGATTATCATCGCCCGAGCACGCCCGCCAGCGCCTCATACAAGGAAATCCCGCCCGGCTGGAAGGTGGCGGAGCCGGGCGATCGAAGCGATCGCGGGCCCTGGTGGTCGATTTATGACGATGCGCGCCTCTCGGCGCTGATCGAAACGTTGAACACGAATAATCAGACGATCGCACAATTCGACGCGGCTTACCGGCAGGCGCGAGCGCTCGTTGGCGAGGCGCGTGCGGCGTACTTCCCCACGCTCGGGCTGTCCGCCAGCGCGTCGCGCTCGGGGCAGCAACTCTCGCGCAGCAGCTCGCTCGGTTCGACGAGCGGTGGCGCACGCACGGTTTCCAGCGTGGGCAACGCGTTCAACGTCGCACTCGATGCCTCGTGGGAACCCGATCTTTGGGGCAAGGTGAGCCGCACCGTGGCGGCGCAAGAAGCCGGTCAGCAGGGCGCGGCGGCAGACCTCGCGAATGCGAGGCTTTCGGCACAGGCGACGCTCGCCCAGACCTATTTTCAGCTACGCGCGCTCGACGCCACGCAAAAGCTGCTCGACGATACCGTTGCCGCCTACACCCAAGCGCTGACCCTGACGCAGAACCAGTACGCGCAGGGCGTGGTCGCCCGCTCCGACGTCATTCAAGCGCAGACGCAACTGCAATCGGCGCAAGCGAACGCCATCGACAACGGCGTCGCACGGGCGCAGGCCGAGCACGCAATCGCCGCGCTCATCGGGCAAAGCGCATCGACGTTCTCGCTTCCCTCGATGCCGCTCGAAGCTGAGCCCCCGGCGATCCCCATCGACGTGCCCTCGGCGCTGCTCGAGCGGCGGCCCGATATCGCGGCGGCCGAACGCCGAGCGGCCGCCGCCAACGAGCAGATCGGCGTTGCGATGTCGGCCTACTTTCCGACGCTGACGCTGTCGGCCCAAGGCGGGTTCCAAAGCTCGGTATGGTCCAAGCTTTTCACGCTGCCGTCCCGGTTCTGGAGCGTCGGCCCGGAACTCGCGGCCACGCTGTTCGACGCAGGGCTACGACACGCCCAGACCGAAGCCGCGCGCGCGGCCTACGATCAGCAAGTGGCCGTCTATCGGCAAACGGTGCTCGGCGCGTTTCAGGAGGTGGAGGACGACCTTGCCTCGCAACGCATTCTCGCGAAGGAAATCGTCGTGCAGCGGCAAGCGGTCGATTCCGCCCGCCAAGCGCTCGCGATCGTGACGAACGAATACAAGGCCGGCACCGTCGGCTACGTCAACGTCCTGACCGCGCAGACGACAGCCTTCGCCGCCGAGCAGAAGCTCGCGAATCTGGCCGGCCAGCGGATGGTGTCCTCGGTCGGGCTCGTGAAGGCATTGGGGGGCGGGTGGGACGCGGCGCAGGTGAGCCGCGACCAGCAGCGCGAGCAGCAGCCAAGCAACGGCGGCTCGCCCGCCGCGACGGGCGCCGACGCCGCCGCCCCCGGCTCCAGCGGCTACCGGGAGTAGTCGAGCGCAACCGTGCCGTCGCCGGTCGGGCGACCGATCACGTTGAGCAGGCCCGCGAGATTGTCGCGCGCTTCGGGCGCCGCGCTTGCCTGCCCATGAAACGACGTCGCGTTTGCCGCGATCGTGCCTTGCCCGGTCAGCATCAACGGGCCTTTCAGCGTCGAGAGCTCGATGGTCGACGAATCGCCCTGAGACTGAAACGCCACACGATACGACCCCAACGGCTTGACCGGCGACACGCGCGAAGTCATGTCCGTCAACGTAACCACGAGTTGCCCGTACGCGCGCTGTCCGAGCACGCGCCACGGCGTCCAAGCCACGCGTACGGAGCCGTGCGGATCGAGCGTGTTGAACGGCGCGCCCAGGCCCGCCAGCAACGCTGCGGGCACCGCGATTTCCCCAGCCGAAAGCGTCGCCGATCGCGGTGCGGCGGCGACTTCCACCGCCTCGGGCATGGCGGGCGTTTGCCGCATGCGCATGCTTAAGCGGCCGGTCAGCAGCGGCCAGAACGCGGTCTGCCATTGCACGCGCCCGGGCAGCAGCGTGCCCGCGCCAGCGTCCTTGCCCGCCGCGAGGACGAGCGTGGCGGACCCATGCCACAGGGAACCGGACGGCTCGATCAAATTGACGTGGCCCTGTGTGGCCTTCGCGAACTGCGGCGTGATCCAAGCGGCGGGCATCATGGCGACGAGCGTCGCACCGCACGACACGAGGGCGATGACGAACCACGGCAGCCCGGCGAGCAAACGCCGTCCGATCAGCTTCATGCCGGGCCTCGCTCGGTGCGCGGCGCCGGCTTGCCGTCGGCGCCCGACACGGGCCGCAACGTCATTGCGCGGACCTCGGGCTCGCCGTGGCCGGCTGCAGCGTGGCCGTCAGATCCACCTGACCGTCCGCCTTCAGCGCATTCGCGTGCACTTCGGTCACGCGTACCTTGAACTGCTTGCGCGCGTCGTCGAGCCACATCGTCCAGGCCGGGAAAGACACGTTCTTCGCTTCGATCTGCACGGCCTCGCCGGTCAACCGCACCTGCGTCGTGGCCACCCCGGCCTGGGTAAGCGACGCAGTCAGCGCGTCGCGCAGCGCGCCGCCCGTGGGGGCCGCGCCTTGCGCCGCGGGCGCGAGCGCACGCGCCTCGTCGGCTTGCGCCGTCATCTGCGCCAGCTGACGCTGCATGGCCGGCAGCGTTTCGCGCAAATGCGCGCGCCCTTGCTGCGCCGGCGCCCACAGCACCGAGTAGGCGATGGCGACGCCGACGG
Source organism: Trinickia sp. (assembly GCA_035492395.1). GTDB lineage: Bacteria > Pseudomonadota > Gammaproteobacteria > Burkholderiales > Burkholderiaceae > Trinickia. Next base: position 23,086 of record DATJJH010000112.1, read on the forward strand.
CCACGCCGCCCCAAGTGAGCAACATCTTTTCTCGCGCCGTGCGCGGCTCCCAGAAGCCCGCCCAGACATCACCCAGTGCGCCGAGATTCATTGACCGCTCCCGTTTCGAATGACCCACTTGCCCGTGTTCGTGTCGATCTCGCCCGACAGTGCGTTTTGCGAGAGCCGCTGCGCGAAGCCGGGATCGGGTTTGACCTCGGGCTTGAACATCACCTCGAGCCGCCGATCGTGGTAATCGAGCGCCGCGATGCCGTTCACGGGAACCGCCCCGAGCGAACGATCGAGACGGGCCGCCAACGAAAGAAAATCGTCGGGCGAGAGCTCGCCGGCAGCGACGCGCAAATGCTCCAGCTGCGTCGCCATCTGCGATGCCGGATCGAGCACGACCGTCGTCTTCGGAAACGCGTTCAACAGCAGCTCCGTCATCTGCGCATTGATCGCATCGCGCTCGCGCGCGAGCATCATCCATTGCACATTGGCGCCGATCACGGCCACGACGAGCGCGGCGAGCGCAAGCGCGATCGGCAAACGCAGCCGCCGCAGTGTCGCTCGATCGAGCCGCCAAGGCCGCGACTCGAACTCGAACTGACATAGATCGAAGCGGCAGGCGAGCGCATTGCGCGCAAGGGCCTCAAACGGTAGCGGGGCGACACCCACGTGCAAGCCGTGCACGGGAACGGCTTCGCCGGCCAGCGTGGGTTCCCCGCCGGGCAGCCCGGCGAGCTCGTACGCGGACACGTTTGCCTCGCCGGCCAGCGCCGCAAGCGTCGTGCCGAGCGCCGAGAGCGGCACCGCGAGCCCTTCGCCGTGCGCGCCACGCGCGAGCGCCAATTCGACCCGCGGCTCGGTCGTCGGCAGCAGCGTCGGCTCGGGCGTGGCCGTAATAGCGACGTCGGCAAGAATCGCGGGCGCCGTCTGCGCCACGGTGCCGAGCACGGCGGCGACGAGCGGCTCCACCCGCGGCGCATCGGGCCGCGGCGCGGCGCTTGCCTCGCCGAGGCCGGGACCCGCATCCGCGCTTTCGGCCAGCGCGGGTTCAAGGGCGGGAGCCGCGCCGACGGGCGCGGGCAAACAGCGCGTGACCGGCACGGCGCGCAAGCTCCGATGCCCCGCGCCGTTGAACGCCTCCACGATGAAGCGGAACCAGCCGCGATCGACGACGGCCAACATGCGCTTGCCGTCGGCGAGCGGCTGCGGATCGAGTGCGATATGGCAGGTCTGGGCGTCTTGGATCAAGTAGTCCTCGACGATGTTGGGCAACGCCTGCCGCAGGCGAGGCCCTTTGAGCGGCGGCAGCGTCGCGGCCAGCATCAGCATGTCGCGCGCCGCCACGATCAGCACCGTCGTGGACGCGCGGGGCAGGAACGCAAGCGCCGCTCGGCCCACGCGCTCCTTGCGCCCGCTCTTGTCGAGGAGCACGAACGGCATCTCGGGGAGCTGCCATTCTTGCGACGGCACCGCGGGATCTCGCGGCGGCAGTAAGACGATCAACGTGCTCAAGGCCCGTCCTCTCCTGGTTTAAAGCTGCTTTAAAGCTGATCGTGCACACGCACGACGCGTGTCGTATGCGTCAGCGGGTCGCGATAGATCAGCGTCGTGCGGTCGACTTCGGCCCGCTCGTGCTGCACGCGTCCATGAACGAGAAAATAGCTCGTCGTCACGTCCATGGGAATCTGGCTAATGTCGGCGCCCGGCGGCAACGCCCCCGTGCCCTGCAATGCGAGCTGGACATCGCCGACGTTGCGAAAGAATGCGCTTTGGCGGCGCGACACCAGCGCTTGCGCGCTCGAAAGCGACATGCCTGGCACCATCGCGGCGATCACCTCCGCCGGCGCCGTATTCATGTTGACGCGCGTTTGGGTCGGCAGCACGGTGACGAACGGACGCAGACGCGCGACGATCTCGGGCGTGAAGCCAGGCACGACCAGCAACGAGTCGACGCTCGTGAACTGCAAAGGCCGGGCGTCGGCGTTCTCGTCGCTTCCGCCTTCGAGACCCGGCTCGTCGGTGAAACTGCCGGCGCTCACCGTGTCGCCGGGCTGCGGGGGTTCGGCCTGCCCAGCTTGCGCGGCCGAACCGAGCCGGTTTGCGATCGGCGATTGAAAGCGCGTGGCCGACTGCATGAGCGATGCGCGCACCTGCAGCGCGGTGGTTTTCGCGAGCCCGCCATCCAGGCCCAGCAGCGACAGCAGGCGGGCGAACGCGGCCGTCTGCTGCTTGTTCAATTGCAGCGCACCGGGCGCCGGAATGGAGACGAGATCGCGCAAGTTGAACTTCGCTTGAGCGTCTTCGATCGACCCCGAAAGGTAGGTCTGCGCGCCTTCGGCCGCCGTGTTTTCGCCTACCGTGCCGAGAAAATCGGACAGCCGGGTTCGCGCGATCGGCACGGCCCAGACGCCGCCGAGATACGTGACGGTCGGAGCGGTGTCGGCCTCCGAGCGCAGAATCAGGCGAGTCCAATCCACGGCGCCGCGGGCCACCCATTGCGCTTGCGCCAGCAGCCGCTGATTCTGGATGCGGCGGATCTGCACCTGCTGACGCCACAACACGCCCGCGACAAGGATGGCCGACAGCGTCACGACGAGCAGCGCGCTGATGATCGCCGCGCCGCGCTGGCGGCGTGCACGGGACGAGCGCGCCCCTCGCCGCCCAGCGACGCGAACGTGCGTCTTGAAAAGAACGTGTCGCGCGCGCATCGTCATTCTCCGACGAGGAACATGCGTTTGATCGGCACGTGCAGCGACGGCGCGCCGATCGACACTTCGAGGCCCGTCACCGCGCGCGGCAGCGGGGCGTTGCCGAATTGCGGCACCTTCACGTTGTTGTTGTTGCGCTCGATCTCGGATGCGACGTCGCCCATTTGCGTCGTCCAGCCGACTCGAGGCACGTAAAAGCGCGCCGTGATCTTGCCGACCCCGGAAATCAACGGCACCGCGCTCCAATCTCCGCTGCCGCTCGATGCCGCTAGCGTACGCCGAAGTTGCCCCACAGTCGCGACGGGTGGCGATGCGTAGCGTGTGATGCGTCCTTCCACGACTTGGTAGCGCACGACTTGCAAGCGCGGGGCTTCACCCGGAAGCCCGAACGAGCGAACGATCTGCAATACGTCGCCGGACACGGAAATGGACGCTCGCCCGACTTCGTCGTCGGTCACCGCTTGCCGAGCGTCGACGCGCAGTTGATCGAACAGTTGAACGAACACGCGTTCGTCTTCCATCGCGCTCGAGATCGCCTGCCGGCCGCGCATGATCTGGTCGAGCCCGCGCCAAGAGAGCACGGCGATGACGGCGAGGATCGCGATCGCCACCATCAGTTCGATGAGCGTGAAGCCTCGCTCGCGCCGCGCGGGGCGCTTCGTCCTACAACGCACGGTTCGATTCATTGGCGACCACCGATACGAGTTGCGCGAGGCTCCCCGAATGTCCGGGCGTCGTCACCGACACCTCGACACGGCGGAAGATCGGATTGGGCGTGGCGCTCACGCGTTCCGTACAGGTAAGCGGCAAGTTGCCTTGCGAACAATCGAAGCTTTGCGTGCCGATGTCGGGCCAGACGCGCGACAGGTGCAGCTGCGTCAGCGCATTGTCGGCGCTCCAACCCGCCAACAAGCGCCGGTGCAAATCGGCCTCGTCGTTCGCGAGCATACCCACCGCACGCAGCGAGGCCGCGAGCGCAACCGCGATGATCGCCAGCGCCACAAGCACTTCGATCATCGTGAAGCCGCCCGAGCGCGGCGCGGTTCGAGCCATGGAGCGCATGTTCAACGCACCTCGTATCGGCCATTGCCGGTGCCGACGATCGTCGCGCGGCCGACAGCCGAGAAGAGCGTCACCGTGACGGCTTGCCCGATGCTCTCGACCCCGAACACGATGCGATCGGGATGCACGCTCGAGCCGGGGTAGTCGATGGTCACATCGGTCACGCCGCCTTCCCAACCTCGTTGTCTCAGCAAATCGTCCCGCAGCAACGGCCGCCACCCGTCCTCGGTGCGCATGTCGAACCGGTACCCGCCCGTCACGGGCTGCCAAGCGATCGGGCGCGCGCGCACTTGCGCTTCGTCCGACGCCGATTCGAACAAGAGCGCGAGCCGCTGCGCCTGCTCGTTCAGGTCGGTGCGCGGATTGCGCGTGAGCGACACGGACGCGAGCGACACGAGCAGCCCGGCGATGACGAGGACGACCATCATTTCGAGCAGCGTGAAGCCACGCACCCGAGCCGCGCCGAAGCGCACACGCCGCAAGCTTGAACCGCGGTTCATGAGCATGATCGCCGGTAATGCCGCAGGCCTAGCCGCGCCCGCATGCCGTGCACGCGATGCGCCGCATTACTGCCACGAGCCGACGTCGGCGTCGTTGCCTTCGCCGCCGGGCTTGCCGTCCGCCCCGTAGCTGAACACGTCGATTTCGCCGTGCACGCCCGGATTCAGATACTGATAGGAATTGCCCCAAGGATCGTTGGGCAGCCTTTCGAGATAACCACCGTCTTTCCAGTTGTTCGGAATCGGATCGGTGCTCGGCTTCTCCACCAACGCACGAAGCCCTTGCTCCTGGGACGGGTACCGGCCGTTATCGAGCCGATAGAGCTTGAGCGCTTGCATCACCGTGCCGATGTCCTGTTTGGCCGCGACGCGACGCGCTTCGTCGGGGCGGCTCATGATCTTGGGCACGATCAACGCGGCCAAGATGCCGAGAATCGCGATCACGACCATGATTTCGATCAGCGTGAAGCCGCGTTGGCGCCGCGCGCGCAGGGCCGCTACTTCGGTACGACGTTGGTTCCACATTTGCATCATTCGCTACCTCGTTCGATAAATTTGTCAGGCAAGCGCCACGGGCGCTTCGCACCGCGCCGCCGATTGTAAAGGGCCGCTCGTCAGGGTTCGACAACCACGCAAACCCGACGTTAGCGCCGTACAATGACGCGCATGAACACTCTCCAAATCCGCCTGCTGTCGTTCGCGCTGTTTGCGGTTTTTTGCGCGACGCTCACCTATTGGATCGTCGTGCTGACCGCGCACCCCGCGCCGCCGCCGCAGGCGGCCGCGGTCGCGCCGAGCGTGTCCGCCGAGGACGCCGCCGCGCTGTTCGGCGGCAAGCTCACGCACGAAGCCAACCGCAACATCAAGCTCGTCGGCATTCTCTCGCTGCGCGAGGGCGCCGCGGCGATCGTCGGCGTAGGCGACGAGCCCGCCCGCGCCATCGCGCTCGGCAGCAAGATCACCGACGGCACCACGCTCTCCGAAGTTCGAGCCCGCTCGATCGTCATCGATCACAACGGCGTGCACTCCGAAATTCCGCTGGCCCCGAACGCAGGCGGGCCGACCATCTACGTGCGCTGACGCACATTCGCATCGGGTCTCGTTCGCTTCGTCAAACTCCGAAAAAAACCAGCGCCATCGCGGCCGATACGAGACCCATTCACTGCTCGAGCGCGGATGACGACGCCCCGCGCGGCTACTGCACCATGTTGTTCAAATCGATGATCGGCAGCATCACGGCAAGCACGATCACGAGCACGACACCTCCCATCGCCAAGATCAGCAGCGGCTCGAGCAAGCTCGTCAGAAACATCGTGCGCCGCTCGAGCTCGCGCGCCTCGCCCTCCGAGGCGCGATCGAGCATCGTCGTCACGTCGCCCGTTGCCTCGCCCGAGCGAATCAGGTGCACGAGCACGGGCGGAAATGTCTTCGTATTGCCGAGCGCGCGAGACAGCGAAGTGCCTTCGCGCACACGCACGATCGCATCGTCGACATTGACGCGCATCGCGCGATTGTTCAGGGTCTCGCCGGCCGCCTGCAGCGCGCGCAGAATCGGCACGCCGGCCGCCGTCAGGATGGCAAGCGTACTCGCGAAACGTACCGTGTTGTAGCCACGCACGAGCTTGCCGGCAAGCGGCGCCGTCAGCAACCAGCGATCGAACGCAAGGCGCGGGCCGGACTGCGACAAAATCGCGCGCGCTGCATAAACGACCAGCGCCGCCCCGATCAGAATCGCCCACCACCAGTGCCGAACGAACCCGGAGAGCGCCATCATCATCACCGTGAGAAACGGCAGTTGCTGCTTGGTGCTCGCGAATACGTTGACGACTTGCGGCACGACATAGCTGAGCAGTAACGTCACGATGCCGAACGCGATCAGCGTGACGATCGCCGGATACGTGAACGCCAGGACGATTTTTTGAGAGAGCGCGTTGCGCTGTTCGATGTAGTCGGCCAGTCGCGACAACACGAGGCCGAGCTTGCCGGTATGTTCGCCGGCCGCGACGAGCGCGCGATAGATGTCGGGAAAGTCGCGCGGATGCTGGCCCAGCGCGTTGGCGAGCGAATGGCCGCCAAGCACTTCGGCGCGGATCGCCGCGACGAGTTCGCGGATATAGTCACGCTCGGCTTGGTCGGTCAAAACGGCAAGCGCCTCGTCGAGCGGCAACCCCGCCGTCAGCAGGCTCGCCAGCTGCCGGGTCAGAATGGCCTGCTCGCGCGTGGACAACTTCCGGCCGAGCGACAAACGCCGGCTGCGTTCGCCCCGCGCGGCGCTGCCGGCCGGCTCGACCACGAGCGGCGTGAGACCTTGCGTACGCAGTTGCGCGCGCGCCGACCGCGCGCTGTCCGCATCAAGCACGCCTTTTTGCGCGCGCCCCGCCGTATCGATCGCTTCGAAGCGAAAGGCCGGCATGCGTCAGGCCCCGCCCGTCACGCGAATGACCTCTTCCAGCGAGGTGAGGCCCGAGTTCAGCCAGCGTTCGGCATCTTCGCGCAGCGTGCGCATGCCTTGCGCGCGGCCGACCGTCAGAATCTCGGCATCGGCGGCATTGTGGTGGATCATCGTGCGGATCGCATCGTCGATGACGAGCAGTTCATACACGCCGCGCCGGCCCGAATAGCCCGATTTCGCACACTTGTCGCAGCCCACCGGATGCCATTGGGCGCGGCCCTCTTCGACGCGCTCTTCCTTGCACACGGGACACAAGCGGCGCACGAGCCGCTGCGCCAGCACGCCGAGCAGCGAAGAGGCGAGCAGATACGGCTCGACACCCATGTCGGTCAGCCGCGTGACGGCCGAAGCCGCATCGTTCGTGTGTAGCGTCGCGAGCACCAAGTGGCCCGTGAGCGACGCCTGCACAGCGATCTGCGCCGTTTCCAAATCGCGGATTTCGCCGATCATGATGATGTCGGGGTCCTGCCGCAGAATCGAACGCAGCGCACGCGCGAACGTCATGCCGATCCGCTCGTTGACCTGCGTTTGACCGATACCCGGAAGATCGTATTCGATCGGATCCTCGACGGTCATGATGTTCGTCGTCGCGGTTTCGAGGCGCGATAGCGACGCATAAAGCGTCGTCGTTTTCCCCGAACCGGTCGGCCCCGTCACGAGCACGATGCCGTGCGGCCGTGAAATCAATTTGTCGAAGTGTCCCAGCGTATCGGACGCCATGCCCAGCGCTTCCAGATTCAGATGCTGGGCGTCCTTTTCGAGCAGACGGAGCACCGCGCGCTCGCCATGCCCGGTCGGCAGCGTCGACACGCGTACGTCGACGGCGCGTCCACCCACACGCAACGTGATGCGGCCATCCTGCGGCAAGCGCTTCTCGGCGATGTCGAGCTGCGCCATGATCTTGATGCGAGAAATCAGCGCGCCATGCAGCGCCTTCTTCGGGCGCACGACGTCGCGCAACGTGCCGTCCACGCGGAATCGCACGACCGATGCGTTTTCGAACGGCTCGATATGAATATCGGACGCATGTTCGCGCGCCGCTTGCGTGAGCAGCGCGTTGATCATCCGAATGATCGGCGCGTCGTCCTCCGATTCCAGCAAGTCCTCGACTTCGGGGATGTCCTGCATGAGCCGCGAAAGATCGACTTCGCCCTCGACCTCGCCCACGACCTGAGCGGCACTGCCGTCGTTACGCTCGTACGCTTGGTTGATCGCCTTGGTGAGCTCGTCGGCCGGGAGCCGGACGGCGGTCAACGCACCGAAATTGCGGGCCACTTCGGCGAGCGCCGCATCGCTCGTGCGATCGCTGATCCACACCTCGATGCCTTCCGCGCGCTGGTGCGCGACGAGAATCTGGCCGTTGCGCGCAAAGGCGTACGGCACGAGGCGGGCAGCAAGCGGCGAGGGCGCCTGGCGATCGCCCGGCGCGCCTTCTTGGACAGAAGCGCGCAGGTCGCTCACTGCGACGCTCCGGGTGCGGCGCCTTGCGGCGGCTGCTGCGGCACGCCTTGCAACGGCGCGCTTTGCACAGGTGCGCTCTGCAGCGGAACGCCTTGTTGCGGCATGGATTCTTGCGGCACGGCTTGCGGCTGCGCGGCCGGGAGCTGCGCTGGCGCGCTTTGCTGCGGCGCCGGCGCGGAAGCAGGCGCCGGCGCGTTCTGGTGCGTCATCTGCCTCAAGTCGAACAGATTCGCCGCCGGCGACGCGCCCTGACTGGGGCCGAGCGGCATCGGCGGAACGACCGGGAAGTTCTTGTCACGCATCACGTTGTTGTCGGAGCGATACCCACTGGTCACGCCTTGAACGTAGTCGTACCTGTTCTGGGTGATTTGCTGCGCCGTGTCGCTGTCGCTGATGATGACCGGCCGCAGAAACACCATCAAGTTCGTCTTCTGGCGCTGCTTGGTTTCCGAGCGGAACAGCTGGCCAATCCACGGAATATCGCCGAGCAGCGGCACCTTGCTGTTCGACACCTGATAGTTGTCCTGCATCAAACCGCCCAGCACGATGATTTCACCGTTATCGGCGAGGACGGTCGACTGGATCGAGCGAAGGTTGAACGTCGGGCCGGCCGGGTTCGTCGATGTGTTCGTGGTACCGCTGACCACCGACGAATCTTCAGTATAGAGCTGAAGCTTGAGCAGCCCGCCGGCCGTGATCTGGGGCTTCACGTGCAGCGTGAGGCCCACATCGCGCCGGTCGTACGTATTGAACGCGTTGGCCGTCGTGCCGCTCGTCAAGTTCGAGTACGACCCCGTCGCGATCGGCACGTTCTGGCCAACGACGATTTTCGCCTCCTCGTTGTCGAGCGTGATCAAGTTCGGCGTCGACAGCACGTTTGCATCGCTTACGCCGGCGAAGTACTGGAGCAAGCCGCCCAGGCCCTGCACGCCGAACATGTCGTGCAGCCATCCGATGTTCAGGCCCTGCGTGAGCGTGTTCGGCAGCGTGGCCGCACCGGCCGCGCCACCGGCCGCCAGTCCGGCCGCCACGCCGAGGATGTTCGAGCTGCCCGTGCTGCCGGCGCTGCTCGAGAGGTTGGTGCCGGCCAAGAGGTTGCCGCTAGCGACCTGCCATTGAATCCCGAGGTTGCCGGCCGTCGTCGAGTTCAACTCGACGATCAGCGCTTCGATGTACACCTGCGCGCGACGTGCATCGAGCTGGTCGATCACGGCGCGCAAATTACGATAGACGGGATCCGACGCCGTGATGATGAGCGAGTTCGTCGCCGCATCGGCCTGGATCATGCCGCCGGGTTGATTCTCGTCGCCGCCCTGGCCCTGCTTGTCGCCAAGAAAATCGTTGTTGCCCGTGCCGTTGCTGCCACCGCTGAGCCCACCGCTGCTCGAGCCCGACATCGAGCTGCCGCCGCCGAGCGAACTGCCGCTATACGAGGAAGGCAGGGGTGGCGTGCCGGACGTGCCCGTGGAAGTCGAACCGCCGCCCGAGTTGCCTTGACTGAACGAGCTGGCGTTGCTCGACTCGGCGCTGCTGCCGGAGCCGCCGCCCTTGCCGAGCATGCCGCGCAACGTTTTCGCAAGCGCGACCGCACTTGCGTTGCGCACATGCACCACGTGCATGTTGCCGGGCTGGGAACTCGGCGCATCGAGCTGTTCGACCAGATGTTTCGCCGCGGCGAGCCGCGCCTTGTTCGACGCGCGCAGCATCAACGAATTCGTACGCGGGTCGGCCTGGACCGACACCTTCAGCGTCGCGTCGGTACTGCCTATCGTGCCCGGATCGAGCAGCTTGGTCAGTTGCGATTCGAGATCGAGCGCGTTCGCGTTCTTCAGCGTCACGACTTGGATCTGCTGCCCGGCCGCGTTGTCGACGCCCGCGATGATCGCCGCGATACGGCGCACGTTGTCGGCGTAGTCGGTGACGACGAGCGTGTTGTTGGCGGGGTAGGCGGCGATCGTGTTGTTCGGCGAAATGAGCGGCCGCAGCACCGGCAACAGGTTGTTGGCCGATTCGTTATGCAGCTCGAACACTTGCGTGATGACCTGGTCGCCGCGCGCTTGCGGCACGTTGCCGACGTAGGTGGGCGCACCCTGCAGCTTCGCGTCGGCTTCGGGCAGCACCTTGAGCACGCCATGGTCTTGGACGATCGCGAAACCCTGCATGCGCAGCGCCGCTTCGAGCGTCTTGAGCGCTTGCTCCTCAGGGACCGGGTTTTCCGAGACGAGGTTCAGTTGGCCCTTGACGCGCGGATCGACGATGATCGTCTTGTTCGTCGCGGCGCCGATCGCTTTGGCCACCTGGTCGATGTCCGCGTTCACGAAGTTCAACGTGACTTCGGCGTGCGCGGCCTGAGCAGCGATGAGCCCGGCCATCAAAAGCGCGGTAGCGATGCGACGCGGTGCCATACGATTTCTTGTCATGGAATTTAGGTTCAATGCGAAAGTGCCTTCCCTCGGCGGTAGTCAGTCGCTTGCATCGCCCAGCCCTCTCAGTATTGCTGTTCGATACTCGGCCGCCGTCAAGAAGACGAACATTAGCAGTTTTTTGTGTCTGATTAATCACGAAGCCTCGAGGACAACTTCGTTTTTGCGTCAGATTTTTCTCACTTCGCGCTAGGAGGCGCGGCGAACACCCGGAGAATTAAGCCATTCCCCCGCCGTTCCACGCCATCGGCTCGGCGATGTCCGCCAGCACGCGCTGACGCGGAGCCGGCTCCGGGTATCATACGGTCGATCAATTCGACCGAATCGAGCGGCAGGCTCGGGTTTTCCCCAGCCTGCCCGCGCTTCGCTTGCCCTGGCCGGGGCTCGCTGGCGCGCCGCGAACAACAACGACCTTGTCGAAGGCGCTTGAACCATGAAACGGACAGTTCTGATTTTGGCTGTGTCGCTCGCGTCGCTCGCGTGCGCGAACGCACGCGCGGACTGTTTCGACGAGGCTGCGCGCTACCAGAAGGTCAATCCGTCGATTCTGCGAGCCATCGCTTGGCAAGAGTCCCATAACCGTCCGGATGCCTTGCACAAGAACGCCAATGGTTCGACCGACTATGGGCTCATGCAGATCAACTCGATCCATCTGCCCAGGCTCGCCCAGTACGGCATTTCGACCGATACGCTGATGGAACCTTGCAAGAGCGTGTACATCGCGGCCTGGCATCTGCGACAAAAGATGAACAAGTACGGCAACACGTGGGCCGCCGTCGGCGCTTACCACTCCGAAACGCCGTCGCTGCGCGATCATTACGCGCACCAGATCATCGGCATTTTGTCGCAGTGGAAACTCGTGCAGGCGCAGCGCTGACACCGATGCCGCTAAAAGCGTAGTTCGCGGGAGCACGCAAGCGCGTTCGCCGCGCGAACAGGCCTCCGGGGTGGGGGGCTGGCGTTTGGTGCACAATGCTCCCTACGCCTTTCATGCCGCGAGGCCTCGCGCCTTCGCTCCACC
>DATJJH010000113.1:0-4750 GCA_035492395.1 Trinickia sp.
CGATCTTATTCGCGCTCTCGCTGGCGCGCTTTCGCAAGACGATCGCATTGTTGGCGTGAGCGCTTCCCTATCGTATGAAGTGCGGCCCGAACGCGGGATGTGTCCCAGGACGCAGTCAATCGCATCGACATCGTCTATACAGATACTTTGACGCGGGCAGTGGGCGGCCCTGGCGGCGACACAGCCGCGTATCGTCCGTTGCACTCGCGGGATGCTCATCATGGCCGGAGGAATCGAAAGATGCGTATCGTGATCGCGTTGGCGGACGACGCCGTGCAGAAGCGGGGGGCAGGCGCAGGCACGAACAAGGAAGCGGAGATCTTGCGAGCCGCGGCGGAGCAGTTGGCGCGGGTGGCGGACGGTAACGATCTCGTCGTCGTGCAAGCACAAGGGCATCCATTGTGGCCGGCGCCTGAGTACGATCACGGCGCCTATGCGATGAACGGCTTTGCCCACGACCTGCTGGCGACCGACGCCGATCATGCGATTGCGTGCCGGCTAGATTTGGAGTTGCGTCATCGTCTGCCGAGCACGCGCGCTTGCTCGACGTTGTTCAGCATGGTCGAGGTCGACATGGCGGATCCGGCGTTCGATCATCCCGACATGCCCATCGGTGCGGTATTCACTGGCCAGCGCGCATTGGCCTGCGCCCAGCAGAAGCGCTGGCGTATCGCGCATGACGGGGTGGGATACCGGCGAGTCGTACCGAGCCCTAGGCCCAAGCGGCTGCTGCAACTGGCCGCGTTGCGCGGGTTCGTCGATCAAGGCGCAGTGGTCATGTGCACCTTAGGCTCGATCCCCGTCGTTTCATCGGCGGCCGATGGCGGATGGCATGGCGTGGAAGCCGTCATCGATCCGTACGTCGGGGCGGCGTTCGTCGCGCAAGAGATCGGCGCCGACCAGTTCGTGATCGCGACCGATGTAGCCGGTGTCTTTCTGGATTGGGGTACGGCCAATTCCAAGTTGCTGCGCCACGGACATCCCAGCGCGGTGCGCGAGTTCGCAGCCGAAGCCGGCTCGATGGGCCCGAAGCTGCAAGCGGCTTCCGGATTCGCGGAACGCACGGGCGCGCGCGCTGCGATCGGTGCGCTGGCCGACGTGGCTCGGCTCGTCGACGGCACGGCCGGCACGACGATTTCCTGCGAGCGGGTCGACCCGTGCCGCTTCGCGGGCGGCGCGGTCGCTCGTTGAGCGAGCGGCGCGCGCCTTTGGGTCAACGCGTCAACCTGCGGTCAACACGATGCGTCCGTCGATTTCGCCGTGTAGAGCCAAGGCACGCCGACCCGGTCGCCTTCCTTGACGTGCTTCACGCGCGAACCCACGGCGGCGACATACCCCACGCCTTCATGGCCCGGAATGAACGGTAGCGTGGGCTTGACGGGCCAATCGCCGTCGGCCGCGTGCAAATCCGTATGACACACGCCCGATGCCTCGATCTTCACGAGAATCCGATCGGGGTCCGGCACGGGCACGGGCACTTCCTCGATGCGCAGCGGCTCGCCGAATGCATGCACCACGGCGGCCTTCATGAATGTCGCCATCGACAGCTCCTGTTCGTTTGACGGAAGGACCCAGTATCGATGCGACGCGCAGGCCGGCGATTGAGGTAAATCAACGGAGGCGGCGGAAGCGGGGTACCGTGCCCCCTTCAACATGCATTCGAGCCGCGCAGACTTAATGTGCTCAGCGCGCGTGCTTGTCGGGCGTCTTCGGCGCACGTGCGCCGTTGCGGGCAAGCCGCGCCAATATCTCGGCGCCCTGCGGCGTCACGCGAAGTTCGATGCGTTCGCCGCCGCGAGCCACACATTGCACGAGATGCTGTTCGACCAGCGCTTCGATCTCGGGGCTCACGACGGCCGCTGCATCGGGCGTGTGAACGATGACGAAGAGTTGAGCGAGTTCGTGCGGTGTCAACATGGGGAGTGTCTCCTGATAGCAAGGGGCAGCGAGGCTCGGCGGAAAGAAACCTTGCAGAACGCCTTCGTTCAAGTGCGATTGCAGTGTCTCCGAAAGATGGACGCCGGGCCATCGGTTATGCGACCGACTTTGCGTCAGCAAACGCTGGCTTGCCGTAGGAATCATTCGAGTTCTCATACGATTGGGCGCGAGTCGCGCCGCACGACAAAATGTCGCCGCGAGGCTCGCAAATCTCGCTGCCGCCTTCCGCGAAAACTAAAATGAAGCCGACAGTCGAGCGAAGTTCAACCAGGAATGCTCCGATGATTCGCGTGCTCTTAGCCGATGACCATGCCGTGATGCGCGAATGCCTGATGCATATCCTCGAAGCCGCTCAGTCTTTCACCGTGGCCGGGCAGGCTGACGACGGCGCATCGACGCTCGCGCTTGTGCGCAGCACCCCCGCCGACGTGCTGGTACTGGACCTGACGATGCCGGCGGGCGGCGGCATCGGGCTGATCGAGCGCGTTCGCGCGGCTAACGAGCAGCTTCGCGTGCTTGTGTTGAGTATGCACACCGAGGCGCACGTCATGGAGCGCGCATTCAAAGCCGGTGCGTCCGGCTATTTGACGAAAGAGAGCGCCGGCGCGGAACTCGTGAACGCGGTACGCAAAGTGGCGCACGGTGAGTTGTACGCGGGGCTCGGTGAAGCGGAGCGGCAGCCGGCTCGCCTGGCCCGACTGACGGAGCCACGCCCGCACGAGGCGCTCACGAATCGGGAGCGGGAGGTGTTCGTTCGCCTCGCAGCCGGAGAAACGAGCCGGCGCATCGCGGACGAGCTGGACCTGACGCCGCAGACGGTCAGCACGCACAAAAAGAATATTTTGGAGAAACTCGCGCTGGACAACGATGCCGCGCTGATTCGCTATGCGTTGCGTCACGGGTTGCTGGATGCCGGCGATGCGGACACGGTCTGAGAACCCTCGGCACGCAGATAGGTATTTTCCCGCACTTAAAGTAAAAGGGCCTGACGCCGTAAACCCATGAAGCGATGGCGTCGCCTATCTGCATTTACGCCGTCGCGCCAACGTTTGCGAGACCGACGCGTGCGCAGCTTTCGGAGGTGCATCGATGCCGATCGTCGTCGTGGTGCGCTGGGCCTTCGTGTTCACGATGGCCGCCTTTATCGGCTGGCTGTTTGTGAACTATTGGTGACATCCGGGCCAGTCCGTCTCAATCCGTCTCATCTACGCGCTTCTCGTGCATTTCGCGACTTCGTCTATGCAATCGACTCGGACTGATCGGGACGTGGCTGTCGCCGCGCACACACGCTCGGCTTTCAAGGAACTCTATCTCGTCTCGGGGGCCGCCGCGCAATTGGGCGCCTATGGCCTTCAGGTGCAGGAGGTTCAATGGCAGGCGCTCGCGCGCGCGTCGAACAATGCGAGCGCGATGCTCGGCGCCCGCCCGGAGCACGAGAGCGAGACTGCCGCGGCGTTTCGGCGACTGGCGGTGCTATGCGACGATTTGCTGGATCGGCGAGCGCTGGGCCACGCTTGTCCTTCCGCGATATGGCGCGACCTTGCCCGTGCGGGGCGCGACGCTTACGAGCGAATGGGCACGTGACACGCGAGAGCCGGCGGTCGTGATCAGAGCCCGGCGTTGAACGCTCGTTGACGCAGTAGGCCCAGCACCGCATCGCAAAAGGGCGTCGGCACGTCGAAACGGCGCCCTAGTTCTGGGAACACGCCAAGAATCGGATCGATCTCGAGCGCGCGTCCCGCTTCCATGTCCTGCAGCATGGAAGTCTTGAACGCGCCCAGTTCACGCGTGACGGCTACGCGCGCCGGCGGCGACATGCCTGTCGAGAGCCCGAGCCGGCGGCCGATCGCATCGGCTTCTTCCATCATCCGAAGCACGAGGGCATGCGTGAGGGGATCGTCGAGGAGGCGGTCCGCCGTGGAACCCGTCAGCGCGCTGAGCGGATTCATGTTCATGTTGCCCCAAAGCTTGGCCCAGATATCCGTTCGAATGTCGTCGGTCGATTCGACCTCGAAGCCCCCCGCATTCAGTGCATCGGCCAGCGTCTGCGCAGCGGTGGCGCAATCGGCTCGCGCGGGGCCGACGATGAGGCGATTGCCGCGCCCGCGTTTGACGACGCCGGGCGCCTGCGTAGCCGACGACAAATGCACGACGCATCCGATCGCGCGCTCGGCCGGCAGCACCGCCGATACGCGGCCTCCGGGGTCGATGGCGTCGAGCGGCGCGCAGTGCTCGGGCGCCGCGAGGCCATGCAGAAACCACCACGGTAGCCCGTTCATGGCGCTCACGACGAGCGTCGCCGGCCCGACCATCGGTCGCAGCGATTCGGCGAGCGCGGGCAGCGCTTGCGCCTTCAGCGCGAGCATGACGACGTCTTGCTCGCCCAGCGCCGAGGCGTCGTCGCTGGCCGCCACTCGCACGGCGCCGGCCGAGGCGTCGTCTGCGAGGATGCGAATGCCGTTGTCTCGGATGGCGGCAAGCGTCGCGCCGCGCGCGAGAACGGATACACGTTGGCCGCCGCGGGCGAGGGCGGCGGCGATCAGGCCGCCGATGGCGCCGGCGCCGACGACCGCCGTCCGCACGCCTTTGTCATCGCGTCGAGCTTGGATATTCATCGGTCACGCTCCCAGTTCCATTCATCTTGACATCCTCCCCTCCCTAAAGGAAGGGGATTCCTACTGCGCTTAGGCCGCGATGGCCTGAGTCGCTTCGGTGGGTTCCTGCTTCTTTGAGCGGCCCGACTGCACCGGCTCTCCACAGGCTAAAACGGCGTGCCCCGCCGCTAAAATGTTGATCGCGGCGACGTGATCGG
>DATJJH010000114.1:0-3625 GCA_035492395.1 Trinickia sp.
CTGTAGTCGTCGTGATCGGCGAGGAACTGCGCTTCCTTCGCATCAACACCGATACCCGTCGTGACGGCAAAAAGTCCGATGTAGTCGGCGACGCCCGATGCCTTCGGCGCAATGAAATCGGCAAGCGACCGGTTGGGTCGCATGACGCCGTCTACCACGGGCCGCACGCTCTGCTGGCGCAGATTGCGCCAGGTGAGCGCGACTTCTGAGCGCGATTCGTCGGTGTAGATCTCGATGTCGTCGTCACCGACGGTGTTCGCCGGCAAAAGCGCCATGACGCCGTTAGCCGTCAGCCAGCGCCCCTGGATGAGTCGGGCGAGCATGGCATTGCCATCGGAGAAGACGCGCTGCGCCGATTCGCCGACGATAGCGTCGTTGAGGATCGCCGGATAGGGGCCGGCGAGGTCCCATGTCTGGAAGAAGGGGCCCCAGTCGATGTAGTCGGCGAGTTCCTTGATGTCGTAATTCTTGAAGACGCGGCGACCAACGAATTTCGGTTTGACAGGGCGATGCGCCGCCCAGTCGATCTTTGTCTTGTTGGCGCGCGCCGCCTCGAGCGTGACCATCGGCTGAGCCTTCTTATTCGCATGCCGCTCGCGGATGCGCTCGTAATCGGCCTGTAAGCCCTCGATATACTTCGCGGCACCCTCGTCCGACAGCAGGCTTGCGGCCACCGACACCGAGCGCGACGCATCGGGCACGTAGACCACGGGGCCTTCGTAGTTCGGCGCAATCTTCACGGCTGTATGCACGCGCGAGGTCGTCGCCCCGCCGATGAGCAGCGGAATCTTTTTCGAGCGGAAGTACTCGTCGCGCTGCATTTCCGCGGCGACGTAAGCCATTTCCTCGAGGCTCGGCGTGATGAGGCCCGACAGGCCGACGATGTCCGCGCCCTCGGCTTTCGCCTTCGCGAGGATCTCGTTGCACGGCACCATGACGCCCATGTTGACGACTTCGAAGTTGTTGCACTGGAGCACGACGGAAACGATGTTCTTGCCGATGTCGTGCACGTCGCCCTTGACGGTAGCGATGACGATTTTGCCTTTGGCGCGCACGTCGCCGCCCGCTTCGGCCAGCTGCCTCTTTTCTTCCTCGATGAAAGGAATCAGATGCGCGACGGCCTGCTTCATGACGCGCGCTGATTTCACGACCTGGGGCAAGAACATCTTGCCCTGACCGAAGAGGTCGCCGACGATGTTCATGCCGTCCATGAGCGGCCCTTCGATCACGTTGATGGGCCGCCCGCCCGCTGCCGCGATCTTCTGGCGCGCTTCTTCGGTGTCGTCGACGATGAAGGTCGTGACACCCTGCACGAGCGCGTGGGCGAGACGCGCCTCGACGGGCTGGTTGCGCCACTCCAGGTTTTCTTCTTTCTTCGCCGCGCCGGTCTTGAACTTGTCGGCAATCTCGAGCAGTCGGTCAGTCGCATCGGGCCGGCGGTTCTGAATCACATCCTCGACGCGCTCGCGCAACTCGGCATCGAGCTCGGCATAGACGCCGAGCTGGCCCGCGTTGACGATGCCCATATCCATGCCGGCCTGGATCGCGTGATAGAGAAACACCGTATGGATCGCTTCCCGCACCGGATCGTTGCCGCGAAACGAGAACGACACGTTCGACACGCCGCCGCTCACCTTCGCGTACGGCAGGTTCTGCTTGATCCAGCGTGTCGCTTCGATGAAGTCGACCGCATAGTTGTTGTGCTCTTCGATGCCCGTCGCGACGGCGAAGATGTTCGGATCGAAGATGATGTCCTCGGGGGCAAATCCGACTTCGTCGACGAGAAACCGATAAGAGCGCCGGCAGATCTCGGTCTTGCGTTCAAACGTATCGGCCTGCCCCTTCTCGTCGAACGCCATGACGACCGCGGCCGCCCCATAACGGCGAATGAGGCGTGCATGATGGCGGAAAGCGTCTTCACCTTCCTTCAACGAGATCGAGTTGACGATCGCCTTGCCTTGTACGCACTTGAGGCCGGCTTCGATGACTTCCCACTTCGAGGAGTCGATCATGATCGGCACGCGTGCGATGTCGGGCTCCGAGGCGATGAGGTTCATGAAGCGCACCATCGCCGCCTTGGAGTCGAGCATCGCTTCGTCCATGTTGACGTCGATGACCTGCGCGCCGTTCTCGACTTGTTGACGCGCAACGGCCAGCGCTTCATCGAACTGCCCGTTGAGGATCATGCGCGCGAACGCCTTGGAACCGGTAACGTTCGTGCGTTCGCCGACGTTGATGAAAAGCGTTCCTGGCGTGACGTTGAACGGCTCGAGGCCGGCAAGGCGCATCGTGTGGTCAGTCATGGCGAATGCGGTGAAGGTTCGGTTCGTTGGCGCCGGATAACCGGCGAATGCTTTTGTTCGATGATGCGTCGAGCGACTTCCGTGAAGCTGCTAGCGCATCTTGTCGGCGCTTATGCCGCGTCGCTGTACTGATTGGGCCAGCGCCGGGGCTTCACGTCGGCGAGCGCGCGGGCAATGGCCGCGATATGCTCCGGCGTTGTACCGCAGCAGCCGCCCGCGAGGTTGACGAGGCCGGCCTGCGCGAACTCCCTTAGGAGTCCTGACGTGTCTGCCGGCGTTTCGTCGAAGCCCGTCTCGCTCATCGGATTCGGCAGACCTGCGTTCGGATAGCACGATACGTTCGTATCGCAGATCTTCGCGAGCTCGGCAATGTACGGCCGCATCAACGCGGCGCCGAGCGCGCAGTTCAGGCCGAAGGTGAGCGGCTTGGCATGGCGCAGCGAGTTCCAGAAAGCTTCGACGGTCTGCCCGGAGAGAATGCGCCCGGACGCGTCGGTGACTGTGCCCGAGACCATGATCGGCAGCCGCTCGCCGGTGTTCTCGAACAGTTCGTCGAGTGCGAAGAGGGCCGCTTTTGCGTTGAGCGTGTCGAAGATCGTTTCGACAAGAAAGAGGTCCGCGCCGCCTTCCATGAGCGCCAGCGCTTGGTCGTAGTACGCCATGCGCAGCTCGTCGAACGTCACGTTGCGTGCGCCCGGGTCGTTCACGTCGGGGGAGATGCTCGCCGTCTTCGGCGTCGGCCCGATGGCGCCGGCAACGAACCGAGGTTTATCGGGCGTCGAGTACTTATCGCACGCCGCGCGCGCGAGCCTCGCCGATGCCACGTTCATCTCGTGCACCAGCGCTTCCATCCCGTAGTCGGCCTGTGCGACAGTCGTGGCGCCGAACGTGTTGGTCTCGACGATATCGGCGCCCGCGGCCAAGTACTGCTCGTGAATCTCGCTGATGATCTGCGGCTGAGTCAGCGAAAGCAGCTCGTTGTTGCCTTTGACGTCGCGCGCGAAGTCCTTGAAACGCTCGCCGCGATAGCGCGCTTCGTCAAGCTTGTAGCGCTGGATCATCGTGCCCATCGCGCCGTCGAGAATCAGGATGCGCGACGCGAGGAGCGCCGGCAGCGTGGCGCCGCGAGTGTACGTCGCCGTCACGGACGGGGCCGGGGAGGCTAAAGGGTGGGCGGACGAAGTCATGGCAAACGGGCTGGGTGCCTTCGATACTGGAGAAGTTCTGCATTGTAGCGGCTGCTGCCGCCGCCCGCCCGAGCCCGCCCCATCTGCAATGCTGCTCCAAGAAAAACCCAACCCCGCCGGGGTGACCGGCGGGGT
>DATJJH010000115.1:0-18839 GCA_035492395.1 Trinickia sp.
GAGCCGCCCGCGATCGTCTCGTAGTATTGATGCGCGTCGTCGCCGAACGTGAAGTTGTTCATCGTGCCTTGCGAGGCGGCCATCACTTCGAGCGCGCCGTAGAGCGCGTCGGTGATCGACTGCGAGACCTCGACGTTGCCCGCGACCACGGCAGCGGGGTACACGGGGTTCAGCATCGAACCCTGGGGAATCACGATGTCGACGGGGCGCAAGACGCCCTCGTTCATCGGGATATCGTCGCTGAGCAGCGTGCGGAACACATACAGCACCGCCGCCTTGCAGACGGAGCACGGGGCATTGAAGTTCGTTGCGCGCTGTTCGCTTGTGCCGCTGAAGTCGACGCGCGCTTGGCGTCGCTCGCCGTCGATCGATACCTTGACGCGGATCACCGCGCCGTCGTCCATCTCGTAGGCGAATTCACCGTCATGGAGCGTCGAAATCGCGTTGCGCACGGCTTCTTCCGCGTTGTCCTGCACGTGGCCCATGTAGGCGAGCACGACGTTGGCGCCGTAGCGCTTGACGGCGCGCAGCAGTTCGGTCGCGCCGCATTCGCACGCGGCGATCTGCGCCGTCAGGTCGGCGATGTTTTGATCGACGTTGCGGCTGGGGTAGGGGCCTGCGCGGAACAGCGCGCGCACCGGCGCTTCGAGGAACGTGCCTTCGGCCACGATCTTGACGTTGTCGAGCAGGACGCCTTCTTCCTCGATGATCGTGCTGTTGGGCGGCATCGAGCCCGGCGTAATGCCGCCGACATCGCCATGATGCCCGCGGGCCGCGACGTAGAACAGTAGTTGGCCGTCGTCGCCGTACACCGGCATGACGACGGTGATGTCGGGCAAATGCGTCCCGCCGTTGTACGGCACGTTCAGCATGAAGACGTCGCCGCGCCGCATCGTCGCGCCGTGTTGGCGGATGACGCTGAGCACGCTGTCGCTCATCGATCCGAGGTGAACCGGAATGTGAGGCGCGTTGGCGATGAGGCCGCCCGAGCGGTCGAAGACGGCGCACGAAAAATCGAGCCGCTCCTTCATGTTGACCGAGTACGACGTCTTCTCGAGCGTCGCGCCCATTTGCTGAGCGATCGACATGAAGATGTTGTTGAAGATCTCCAGATGCACGGGGTGACGCGCCGTCGTGATCGCATGAGCGGTCCCCGCGCTCGATTGCGTATGGGCGCGAGCGTTTCGTTCGAGGCGCAGCGTCCCGTCTTCGAGTCGAATCGCGGACCAGCCCGGCTGCAGCACGATCGTCGAGATGTCTTCGGAGATGAGCGCGGGGCCTTCGAGACGGGCGCCTATCGAAAGATCCTTGCGTGCGTGCAGCGGCACTTGCGTCTCTTCGCCGGCGACGAACATCGCGACCCGAGCGTCGGCCGACGTGGCGTTCGACTCGGTGGGTTTGGCTATGGCCAACGCCGTCGTTTCCGTCAGGCCCACGCCCTCGACGACGATCGATTCGACGACGAGCGGTTTGCCCGTCATCACGAACCCATAGCGCTTGCGGTGGAGCGTCTCGAAGGCGAGGACCATCGCGCTTTCGTCGCCGAACGGCACTTCCAACGTGGAGTCGGTGTTTTGATACTTGAGCCGCACGGAGCGCGTCACGCGCGCGCGCTCGGCGGGAATGCGCTGCGCCGAGAGCTCCGCGAGCGCTTGCGTTTCCAGCGCGCCGTAGATGCCGCCGAGTTCTTCCACCTTTGCTGCCTCCAGCACGGCCTCGACGGCGCGCTCGCGCAGCACGCGCAAGTCGGCCAGCCCCATCCCGAACGCGGACAACACGCCCGCGAAAGGATGCAGCACGATGCGCTTCATACCGAGCGCATCGGCCACGTCGCAGGCATGCTGGCCCCCCGCGCCGCCGAACGCGCACAGCGCGTAATCGGAAACGTCGTGCCCGCGCTCGACCGAGATCGTCTTGATCGCTTGGGCCATGTTGTCGACGGCGACCGCGAGGAAGCCTTCGGCCACGGCCTGAGGGCTCATCGCGCGGCCCGTCTCGCGTTCTACTTGTTCGGCGAGTTCGGTGAATTTCCGGCGGACGACGTCGGCATCGAGCGGCAAGTCGCCGTTGGGGCCGAATACGTGCGGGAAATGTTCCGCTTGCACGCGGCCGAGCATGACGTTGCAGTCGGTCACCGTGAGCGGCCCGCCGTTGCGGTAGCTTGCCGGGCCCGGATAAGCGCCGGCCGATTCGGGGCCGACCTTGAAACGGCCGTTTTCGAAGCTGCAGATCGAGCCGCCGCCGGCCGCGACCGTATGGATGTCCATCATCGGCGCACGTACGCGTACGCCGGCTACCTGCGTTTCGAACACACGCTCGTAGGCGCCGTCATAGTGTGCGACGTCGGTCGACGTGCCGCCCATGTCGAAGCCGATGACCTTGCTTTCGCCCACTGCCTCGCAGGTTTTCACGGCGCCGACGATGCCGCCCGCCGGTCCGGAAAGAATCGCATCCTTGCCGCGAAAGCGAGAGGCATCCACGAGGCCGCCGCTCGATTGCATGAACATGAGGCGCACCGAGCCCGTATGCTGCATCACCCGATCGACATAGTCGCGCAGGACGGGGGAGAGGTAGGCATCGACCACCGTCGTATCGCCGCGCCCGACGAGCTTCATAAGCGGGCTCGCTTGGTGGCTGACGGAGATCTGCGTGAAGCCGCAGTCGCGCGCGATATCGGCTACGCGCAGTTCGTGCTCGTGGAAGCGATAACCGTGCATCAGCACGATGGCGATCGACGTAATGCCGCTCGCGCGGGCCTGGGCCAGCGCCGCGCGCGTGGCGGTTTCGTCGAGCGGACACAGCACCGTGCCGTGCGCGTCGATGCGTTCGTCGATCTCGACGACGCGCTCGTACATTTGCGACGGCAGTTCGATGTGCCGCGCGAAGATGTCGGGGCGTTCCTGGTAGCCGATGCGCAGCTGATCGGCGAAGCCGCGCGTGATGGCGAGCAGCGTGCGCGCGCCCTTGCGTTCGAGCAACGCGTTCGTGGCGACGGTCGTGCCCATCTTGATGACTTCGATGCGATCTTGCGGAAGCGCTTCGTCTGCGGAAAGGTTCAGCAGATCGCGGATGCCCTGCACGACGGCGTCGCGATAGCGCTCGGGATTCTCCGAAAGGAGCTTGTGCGTGACGAGATCGCCGCTCGGTTTGCGCGCGACGATATCGGTAAACGTGCCGCCGCGGTCGACCCAGAATTGCCAGCGGCTATCGCTCCCCGTCGGCGCTTGCGTGTCGTTTTCAATGCTAGCGCGCTCGTGTGCTGCGTTGTTTTGCGGTTTCACTTCCATCACCTCGACCTTTTGTCCACAGTGGGCGGCCATCGGCTGCGCGCCGAGTGGGCGTGCGCCAAGCCTTTGCTTTTGTTGGTCGGATTTTGGAAGCGACGACGACGGCGAGTCCAGGCAGAAAAATAAATTCGCCCTATAAAAAAAGTCGATGGCGGGAAGGACGGCTTACCGCGAGCGATCCATGCTGCGTGCACCCCGGACGGTTATAGCGTCATGCCGCCGGAAGCTTCGATAACCGCACCGTTGATGTAACTGGCCTCATCGCTCGCCAGGAAGGCGTAGATATTGGCGATCTCTTCCGGTTGCCCCAGGCGCCGCAGCGGAACCTGGTTTCTCATCTTTTCCAGTACCTCCGCAGGTATCGTCGCCAGAATGGGCGTATCGATGAAGCCTGGCGCCACCGCGTTGACGCGAATGCCCTTGGGACCCAGTTCGCGGCTCCACGTCTTCGTGAATCCGATGACGCCGAATTTGGACGCGGCGTAATTCGATTGTCCGTAGTTGCCGTAGATGCCCACCACCGAACTCGCGTTGAGGATGACGCCGGCTTGCTGTTCGACCATGCAATCGACCACGGCCTGGGTGGTGTGGAAGACGCCGCGCAGGTTGACGTCGATCACTTGCTCGAACTGCTCCGGCGTCATTTTTTGCAGACGGGCATCGCGCGTGATGCCCGCGTTGTTGACGAGAATGTCGACGCGTCCAAATCGCTCGAGCACCTGGCCGACCATGTCGTGCACGGCGTGTCGATCGGCAATGTCGACGGCGAAGCCCATCGCATCCGTGCGCGACTCGCGGCATGCGCCGACTACGGCATTCACGGCGTCGGCATTCAAGTCGCACACCGCGACGGTGGCGCCCTCGCCCGCGAATTTGCGCGCGGTGGCGGCCCCGATTCCTTGTCCGGCTCCCGTCACGATCGCGATCTTTCCTTTGAGTCTCATCGGTTTGCGCCTTAATAATCTGTCGTTGTTGCAGGTGAGAGGGCGTGCGTCGATACAGGCCTGCCCCCCCGGTTCGTCGGCGGACGCCGCGTCCCTAGAGATATTCGACGTTGCCGTCGACGCTGATGGCTTGCCCGGATATGTTTTGGCCGGCGGGGGAGGCGAGGAAAAGCGCCAGTGCGGCAATATCCTCGACCGTGACCATTCGGCGAAGCGATATCTTGTCGAGGTACTGCTGTTTCATTTCGTCGAACGGCACGCCAGTCGACTGCGCTCTTGCCGCAATCACGCGATCCATGCGCTCGCCCTGCACGACACCCGGCAAGATGGCGTTGACGCGGACGTTGCTCGGCCCGAGTTCGATGGCCAGCGACTTGACGAGCCCCACGATGGCCCATTTCGTTGCCGAGTACGGCGTGCGAAAGGCATAGCCGAGCCGGCCCGCAACCGAGGACATCGCGATGATGCCGGGCTGGTCCGACGACGCTTTCAGAACCGGCACGGCCTTGCGCAGGAAATAGTATTGGCTGTTCAGATTGGTCGCGATCGTGCGCTCCCATTCCTTGGGCTCGACGCTGGCGATGTCGCTCGTCGGGCCCGCGATGCCCGCGTTGTTGACGAGGATGTCCAGGCCACCGAGCTTTTCATGCGCATCGTCGACGAGGGCGTCCACCTGCTCGCGATCGGCCACATCGACGATCCCCGTGTGAAGCTTCGGATTTCGTTGCTTGGTTTTCTCTATCGCGGCAGGGTCGACATCGCACACATAGACTTGCGCATCCGTCTGCACGAATGCGTCGGCAATGGCCGCGCCGATACCGGAGCCCGCGCCGGAAATGAGAACCCGTAGACCGGGCCGCGGTTTCAATAATTCAAAGGTATTCATGTATCGCACCGACAACTTGGGTTTGACCGCCTGACAACATAGGGAAAGTGCTGCCGGGTCAGCTTTTGGACGTCGCCAAGGCCGAGGCGATCGGGCGCTGATCGGACTGGATGGCCTTGGCGAGCGCGGGAACGAGACACAGGCCGAGCACCGACGCGACCACGACGACATTGAAGCCGGCGTCGCTCCGGCCGGTCATCGTCTCGGCCAGTCCAAACAGATAGGGGCCGACAAATCCGCCGAGCAAACCAACCGTATTGATGAATGCGAGCCCCGCGGCGGCCTGCACGCCTTGCAGCCGTTTCATGGCGACGGCCCAGTACGAAGGCAAGATCCCGCCGGCGAAGAAGCCGGTGACCCCGAGCAAAACGATTTGCGCCGCCTGCTCGTGGATCGCGATGAACGCGCATGCGCTGACGACGACGCCCGCGGTCAACGCCCCGAGAAAACCGCATTCGTTGACGATGCGGCGGTGAATGCGCGGAAGCGTCAACACGCCCAGCAAGAAGCCGATTCCGACGCTGCTCGAGAGCAGACCGACGAGCACGGGCGATTTCACGTGCATCTGCGCGACGATCGCGGGCGTGAAGAAGTAGAGGCCGACGAAGGCGACTTGATTCAAGAAGTAAATCAGCGCGATGACCACCGTGGTCGGCCGTTTGAGCGCGGCGATCCAGTTAGCGGAAGTCAGGTCGGCGTGGCCGTGCGTGTCGATCGCCGCGTTGGTTTCGAGCGCTTGCGCTTCCTGCCGCGAAAGCCATCGAACCTCGGACGGGCGATTCGGCAGCTTGAAGAACAGTACGATGCCGAACACGATCGTGGGCAAGCCTTCCAGCAGGAACATCCACTGCCATCCGTGAAGTCCGCCCATCCCTGCCAGCTGCATGAGGCCTGCACCGAGCGGGTTGCCGAGGATGAGCGCGACGGAGGGCGCGGTATAGATCCAGCCCACCGCGACGGCGCGATCCTTAGGGGCGAACCAGAGCGTCACCATGTACATCAGCGCCGGAAAGAGCCCCGCTTCGGCAACGCCGAGCAGTACACGAAGGATGTAGAAGGACCATTCGCCGCGAACGAACATCATGGCCGTGGACAGCACGCCCCAGGTCACGGCGATTCGCGCGATCCACGCGCGAGGGCCGAACCGGTGCGCCGCAAGATTGCTCGGTACCTCGCACAACGCATAGCCGATGAAGAAAATCCCCGCGCCGAAGCCGTAGGCGGCCGCGCCGATGCCCAGGTCCGCCGCCAGCGCGTTTTTGGCCAGTGCGACATTCGTTCGGTCGATGAACGACAGAAAGTAGATCGCGCACATCAAGGGAAGGAGCCTGACCATCGCCTTGCGGGTCGCAAGCCAATGTGTCTCGCCCAAACTGCGGTCAGCGGTTGTTGCGCTCATGATGTCTCCAGTTAGTGTCCCGCTCGCTTTGTATGGGGGTCCGCGTCGCGAAAGGGCCGATGCGCGGGCGGCGGGAATGATGTCGTTCGGCTCACGCGATGCGTGGAGCCGTCTGCTTCTCTACTCAATGCGAGACGTTGTCCCGTCCCTTGAGGCCGAGAATCTGCCGGGCCTCCGACGGCGTCGCGATTTCGAAGGAAAGCTCTTCGAGGATTCGGCGAATTTTGCGGACCTGCTCGGCGTTCGATTTCGCCTTCACGCCGCGCGACAGGTAAACGCTGTCCTCCAACCCGACGCGGACATTGCCGCCCATGATTGCACCCAGCGTGACGAGCGACATCTGGTGACGTCCGGCGCCGAGAATGGAGAACTGGTAATGCTCCCGCCCGAACAACCGGTCGGCGGTCGATCGCATGACGGCGAGGTTTTCGGGATCGGCGCCGATGCCCCCCAGGATTCCGAGCACAGATTGAATAAAGAACGGCGGCTTGATGAGCCCGATGTCGATGAAGTGGGCGAGGCTGTACAGATGCCCCACGTCATAACACTCGAATTCGAAGCGGGTGCCGTAGTCGCTGAACTCGGTCAAGATGTTGCGGATGTCGCGGAAGGTATTGCGGAAAATCATGTCCTCCATGCCTTCGACGTAGGCCTTTTCCCAGCCGAAGCGCCAGGACGCCATCTTGGCCGCGACGGGATGCAACGAGAAGTTCATCGAGCCCATGTTCAGCGAGCACATTTCCGGTTTGGCCGCCCGCGCGTAGGCGAGGCGTTCGTCCAGCGTCATGCGCGTGCTTCCTCCCGTCGAAATGTTGATGACGGCGTCGGTTTGGGCGGCGATTGCCGGGACGAATTGGCGGAACACCTCGGGCGAGGGCGTCGGACGGCCATCTTCGGGGTCGCGGGCATGCAGGTGAAGAATCGCCGCGCCGGCTTCGGCGGCTTCGAGCGCCTGAGTTTTGATGTCGTCGGGCGTCAGAGGCAGATATTCCGACATCGACGGCACATGCGCCGACCCGGTGACGGCGCACGTAATGATGACTTTGTTGCTGGGGTGGCTCAATTCACTGTCCTTTCAATCGAGGCGTCGACACGGCCGCGCGTTGCGTCATCGTGGGAGCCTCGTATCTTGTTCTGCGAATGTTAGTCAGATACGATTCGCGGCGTAAGGTCTTTAACGGACAAGCCGATGTCCCCGTAGGACATCGAGGGGAGAGGCTGTGTCGTCGAAGTTTCCGCTGTTGAATGAGCGCATTTACGCGCCCTACAAGATCGCCGCGCTGGTCGAGGTGCTGGCAGAGCAAGGCATCGGTCCCGAGGACAGTCTGAAGGGCAGCGGGGTGTCCCCGGAGGAAATTTACGACGCGTCGGTCATGACCTCGGTGCGCCAATATGCGGCGGTATGCAGGAATGCCGTCGCCCTCTCGCGCGACCCGAGCACGCCGTTCAGAACGGGCGCCCGCCTTCATCTCGCGGCGTATGGGATGTACGGATACGCGTTGATGTCGTGTCTTTCGCTTCGAGACTACTTCCGCCTAGGCGTCAAATATCACCGGCTGGCGACACCCACCGTGACCATCGAGTGGACCGAGAACCTCGATGCGTCGGTGTGGACGTTTCCCGACGCGTTTTCGTCGAATCTCCCGCAGGACGTGCAGCAATTCCTGCTGGAGCAGCAGTACACGCAGCATGTGACTCACTTGCAGGACGTCGTGGGGCAGCGCTGCCCCCCGATTCTTGCGCGCTTCTCCTATCCCGCACCCGACTACGCCTCCATCTATCCCGAGTATCTGGGTTGTCCGTGCGAGTTCGAAGCCGACACATGCCAGTTGATCTATGACAGCGCGATCTTGGAGATGAAGCCTCATCTCGCGCACCGGCATTCGGCGGCGCTGCTGCAAGAGACGTGCGACAGGCTCATCGGCCAAGCGAAGACTTCGTCCGGGGTAGCGGGCGAGATCTACCAGTTGTTGATGCAGAAGCCGGGGGTTTTTCCCAGCATGGAGTTCGTCGCGCAGGCGCTCAGGATGACGAGCCGCACGCTCAGGCGCAGGCTGGTGGCCGAGGGAACGTCGTTCGTCGCGATCGTCGACGACGTCCGATGCTCGCTGGCCACGGAGTACCTGAAGACGACGAAGCTCAGCGCCGACGATGTCGCCATGCTGGTCGGGTTCACGGATACGGCGAATTTCCGTCGAGCGCTCAAACGCTGGACGGGAAAAGGCCCGGGCGAGATACGCGGTCAGTCGTAAGCGGCCGAGCTCGACTCGATGTCGGACGAACGGGCACGGACCATGCTCGGGTGCTCATGCGTTCATTCCGCACCACCGACCGAACCGCATGACACCAGCCGGCGTTTCGCACGGCTCACGGAGACTCGCTATGGCCGAACTCAACGCACCTGTCCGACCTGCCGCCTACGTTGAAGATCGAACCGAATGGCGGCTTCATGCCGGCGTCGTTTCATGGGGCGCCGTTTTCGCGGGCGCCGTGGCCGCCGCGGCGTTCGGGCTCATCTTGCTCACGCTCGGCACGGGCCTCGGCCTCGCCGCGCTTTCGCCTTGGCACTCGGCCCGTGATAGCGCGACGACATTCGGTGTCGCCGCGATCATTTGGGTCTGTGTGACGCAAATCCTCACGTCCGGGCTGGGCGGCTATTTGGCCGGACGTTTGAGACATCGATGGCCTGCCGTCGAAGTCGACGAAGTGTATTTCCGCGATACCGCGCATGGATTCTTGACTTGGGCCGTCGCCACGCTCGCGACGGCCGCGCTGTTCGCCGCGATGCTCCCTGCATTGGGCCGCGTCGGCGCTCAAGCCGTGGCGAAGGCCGCGCCGGCTGCGTTCGCGCTCGATCGTGGCGACGCCAATGCCGCCGCGAATCAGTGGCCCGTCGGGTATTACGTCGATTCGCTGTTCCGCCTGCCCGGATCGACGCCGACGGCGCAGCCGCTCGCGGCGCCGTCGGCGTCGGACGCCACGGCAGCCGCGGCCGGTAATGGAAGTGCGGTTGGCGCGAGCGCAAGTGCGCCCGCCCCGATTGCCGCATCGAACGCGGCATCCGGCGCATCGGCGCCGGCCGTGGCCGCATCGGCCCCGAATGGAGCAGCGAACACGGCCGGCGGCGCCGTCGTCAGCCCGGTGGCGACGCCCGCTGTTGCCGCGACGGCGGCGACCGAGCCTGGCGCCGCCATGAGCGCGCCGGCAGGCGCGGGCGCCGCCACGCCGCCGAAGGCCGAGGTGACGCGCATCTTCCTGAACAGCCTCGCGACGGGCGATGCGCTCTCGAGCGCGGATACGGATTACGTCGCGAGTCTCGTCGCGCGCTACACAGGCCTCCCACCGCAGGTCGCGCAGGCGCGCGTCAGTGCGACCTATGCGCAACTTCAGCAGAAGGCGGCTGCCATGCGAGACGAGGCTAAAGTCGCCGCCGATCGCGCACGGCACGCGAGCGCATCCGCCTCGCTGTGGCTATTCGTTTCGCTATTGATGGGGGCTTTCGCGGCAAGCTTCATGGCGGTTTTCGGCGGACGTCTGCGCGACGTTTGACGGAGCCCCTCTGCGCCGCACCCCTCGACGCGAGGATCGACGCCTTCGATCGATCCTCGTTCCGATTTCGCAACCGAACCAGGAGGACCTATGCGCTCGATCCTGCTCTATTTGCTCGGTGTACCGATTCCCATCATCATCTTGATCGCGTTGCTCTATCACTGAGCGCCGTCGCTCATGCGGCAACGCGGCTGCTCCACTCACCCGCGAGGAGCAGCCGCCACCGCCCGCCTGAATCACTTGGGCTCGGTATCTTCCGTGAGCTTCTTTTCAAGGCTCATGAAAATCCGCTGCGTCTGACCTTTCGCATGCAGCGCGAAAAGCAGCAGCGAACGCCCCGTGACTTGATAGACGTCGCCCGATTCGAATTCGGGGAGTTCGTCCCGCACGGGCACGTTCGTATCGATAAGGCAGCTCCACTGATCGCTGCCGGGGATATCGGGCAGCTTGAATTCGACGATGTCGTGGTGCGCGTTCAGCACGATGAGGAGCGTCGCATCGGAAGCGGGCCGGCGAATGCCGCTCGCTTGCGCTCGTCCGTCGAGCACGATACCGAAACACCGCATCGAGGAGTCTTGCCATTGCTCGTCGGTCAATTCGGTGCCGGCGGGGCTCATCCAGCGTACTTCGCTAAGCTGCTGACGCTCGTCGAATCGACCGGTCAAAAAGCGATTGCGCCGCAGGACGGGCAGCGTATGGCGCAACGTCGTCAACTTCACGACGAAATCGGTCAGCGCCCGGCCGTCGTCGTCCGTCCCCTCCCAGTCCACCCAACTTATTTCGTTGTCCTGACAATACGCGTTGTTGTTGCCGCGCTGCGTGCGGCCGAACTCATCTCCGGCGACGATCATGGGGGTGCCTTGCGAGAAGAGCAGGGTCGCCAGCAGGTTGCGCTTCTGGCGCTCGCGCAGCGCACGAATATCGGGATCGTCGGTCGGCCCTTCGACCCCGCAGTTCCATGATTTGTTGTCGGTATGGCCGTCGTTGTTCTCTTCGCCGTTGGCTTCGTTGTGTTTGTCGTTGTACGACACCAGGTCGTTCAACGTAAACCCGTCGTGCGCGGTCACGAAGTTCACGCTGGCCCATGGGCGCCTGCCGCGGCGATTGAACTTGTCGCCGGAGCCGGTGATGCGGCTCGCGAGCTCGGGGGCCACGCCGTCGTCGCCTTTCCAGAATGCGCGCACCGTGTCGCGGAATCGGTCGTTCCATTCGGCCCACCCCGGCGGGAAGCCTCCGACCTGATAGCCGCCGGGGCCGCAATCCCACGGCTCCGCGATGAGCTTGACGCTCGAGAGGACCGGGTCTTGCCGGCAACTGTGCAGGAAGCCGCCGCCTTCATCGAAACCGTAGGGCTCGCGCGCGAGAATGGTCGCCAGGTCGAAGCGAAAGCCGTCGACGTTCATCTCGCCCACCCAATAGCGCAAGCTGTCGGTCACCATCTGAAGCACGCGAGGATGCGAGAGGTTCAGCGTGTTGCCGGTACCGGTGTCGTTGATGTAATAGCGCTGCTGCTCGGGCAGCAGGCGGTAATACGACGCGTTGTCGATGCCGCGCAGCGATAACGTCGGGCCGCGCTCGTTGCCTTCCGCCGTGTGGTTGTACACCACGTCCAAGATCACTTCGAGGTCGGCGTCGTGGTAGCGGTCGACCATTTCCTTGAACTCGGCGATCGCCCCCGCGCCCCGCGCGAAGAATCGCGGATCGGCCGCGAAAAAGCCGATCGTGTTGTATCCCCAGTAGTTCGTCAGCCCTTTGTCGAGTAAATAGCTATCGTTGACGAATGAGTGAATCGGCATCAATTCGACGGTCGTGACGCCAAGCTGTTTGATGTAATCGACGATCGGCTTTTGCGCGAGCCCTTCGAACGTGCCGCGCAACGATGCGGGGAGATCGGGGCGCCGCTTCGTATAGCCGCGCACGTGCAATTCGTAGATCACGGCGCGGTCCCAAGGCACGCGCACGCCCTTGGGGTGGGTCCACGAGTAGGTTTGGTCGACCACGACGCATTTGGGCACGAACGGCGCGCTATCGCGCTCGTCGAAGGTCAGATCGTCTCCCTCGGCGCCGATCGTGTAACCGAACACCGCCGGGTCCCATTTCAAGTCGCCCACATGGGCCTTGGCGTAAGGATCGAGCAGCAGTTTGTTCGGATTGAAGCGATGACCGGCTTCGGGTTCGTAGGGGCCGTGCACGCGGTAGCCGTAAACTGCGCCCGGCTTCAGGCCCGGCACGTAGACGTGCCATACCTCGTCGGTGAATTCGGGCAGTTCGATGCGCTCGCGTTCATGCTGCCCGCTTTCGTCGAACAAGCACAGTTCGACTTTCGTTGCATTGGCGGAAAACAGCGCGAAGTTCACGCCCGCACCGTCCCAGCTTGCGCCGAGCGGAAACGGGAGCCCTTCGGCGATCGGCGTGGTGCTCGACATATCGACTCTCGGCGGTTCGTGGCGATGCGTCAGTGAAGCAACGTTCGTTCCCGGTCCATGCGGGTGGCGGCCTGCCGGCGCCCCCGCGCCATGTGCAGATTGGCCTCGCGATGAGGGGGTTGCTGAGACCGAATTAAGGATTTCCTTAATGTCGATTAAGGAAATCCGCCGAACGGCCATCGCTAAGACTAAAAAAGCTCGCTAATTCACCGCCTAGCCGCTCAAGTTTGCATTGCACGTTGTCGTTATCTTCGAAAGGCGAAATCGCTTTTGTACTTGTCATATTTGTGACTTTTGGAGAAGAACGGCATGATGCTTGGAACCATCCGCGGTCGAATCCTCGCGACTTGCGTGGCAATTGTCGTTACCGCCCTGGCGGTGACGGGCGGCCTCATCTACTACGTCGTGAAAATCCATAACGACGAGACCATCGATCAAAACTTCAAATCGATTTTGACGGGCCACGCGCTGGCCATCGATGGATGGATCGAGAGCCGCACGCGCGAAACGCAGGCGCTCGCGGATACGATCGACGTGGGTCAAGGCGATCCGTTGCCGGCCCTCAAGCTGCTGGCCAAGTCGGGCGGCTTCGAAATCATGACGCTCGGCCTGCCCGACAAGACGGCCTTCTCCAATGTGCCGCTCGCGCCGGGCTACGACCCGACGGCTCGCCCTTGGTACAAGCAGGCGGTTGCGGCCGGCCATATCGTCGTTACCGGGCTCTATCGCGATGCGACATCGGGCAAGCCGGCGTTCGCATTCGCGGTGCCGATCGTGCGCGACGGCGGCGTAAAGGCCGTCATGGCCGCGAGCCTGTTCATGCAAAGCGTCAGCGAGATCGTGACGGCCGTGCACCCCACGCCGGCGAGCTTCGCCTTTCTCGTCGACGAGAAAGGCGAAGTCATCGCGAGCGCGAAGACCGATCTCATCATGAAGCCGGCCACGGACATGGCGGCCGAGCTGACGCCCGATGCGCTCAAGGCGATGCAGGGCGCCTCCGCATCGGTGGCGGTTCGGATCGACGGCGCGACCAAGCTGCTGCGCGCGCAACCGATCGGCGGCACGGACTGGAGCCTCGTGCTCGCGTTGGACAAAGCGGACGTCACAGCCGGCATGCGCGCCGTGGCGACGACCACGCTCGTCGCCATCGTTTTGGTCGCATTGATCGCGGCGGCGCTCGTCGGTACGCTGACGAACGCCGCCTTCCGCCGCGTGCTGCTCGTGCGCGACGCGCTGACCGACGTGGCGAGCGGCAGCGGCGACCTCGCGCGGCGGCTGCCTGTGAACGGCAACGACGAAGCGTCGCAAATCGCGCACGCGTTCAATTTGTTCGCCGAAAAGATCAGCGTGATTCTGCGTCACATTCGCGATTTCAGCGAATCGGTCAACGTGGCCAGCGCCGAGATCGCGCAAGGCAATCAGGATTTGTCGAGCCGCACGGAATTGGCGGCGTCGAACTTGCAGAGAACGGCTGCCGCGCTCGAAGAAATTTCCGGCACGGCGCGCAATTCCGCGGATGCCGCCACGCAGGTGAGCCAGCTGGCGGAATCGGCGTCGGGCGTCGCGACGCGCGGCGGCCAAGTGGTGGGCGATGTGGTGTCGACGATGGACGCCATCACGAAAGCGTCGACCGAGATCGCGAACATCATCGGCGTCATCGACGGGATCGCGTTCCAGACCAACATCCTCGCGCTCAACGCGGCCGTGGAAGCCGCGCGGGCGAGCGAGCACGGACGCGGTTTCGCGGTCGTGGCCGGCGAAGTGCGCGCGCTGGCGCAACGCAGCGCGCAAGCGGCCAAGGAAATCAAGCAACTCATCAATTCATCGGTCGAGCGGATCGAGAGCGGCTCGACGCTGGTGCAGACTGCCGGCGCGACCATGGATGAAATCGTCGAAGGCGTGCGCGGCATCACCAACGTGATCTCCGAGATTACGGTTGCCGCGAACGAGCAAAGCTTGGGGCTCGGCCAAGTGAATCAGGCGTTGGCGCAACTCGACAACACGACTCAGCAAAACGCGGCGCTCGTCGAGGAATCGGCGGCGGCCGCGCAGATGCTGCGCGAGCAAGCGGCGAAGCTCGCGCAGGCGGTCGGTGAGTTCAAGTTGTCCGCTTGACCGCTCGGAAGATCCTCAAGGCGCGGCGAGCTTCACGGAAACACCCGTCGCGCTATACAGGGGCGTTGCGCCGAAGCCGTCCACCGTGACCGTCGAGAACTTCGCTGCCGCGCTAGCGCCGTCGATCAGCGAGATCGTGTCGCCGGCCTTCGGCGTATAGCCGTTGACGAACTTCACGTGCAGCGCGCCGCCCGCAATGGTGAGCGGGCCGCCCACCTTCAACCGCCCGCCGCCGTTGCCGTCGATGTCCAGTTCCAGCGCGCCGTTGCTCGTTTGCGTGTAGGCGCCCGCGACCGTCACCGGTGCGCTGGCCGTCACTTGCACGCCGGCGCCCGAGCCCACGTACACGTCGCCCTTGCCGAAGGCCGAGTTCGACGCGGCCGCGAGCACGCCGCCGCTTACTTGCGTGCCGCCGGTGTAGCTATTGTTGCCTGCCAGCGTGAGCGTGCCGCTGCCTTGCAGCGTGAGCTTGCCCGATCCGGCGATATCGTTGCGCCAGGTGTCGGCTGCATTGAAGCCGCCTTGCGAGGCATCCATCGAGATTTTCACGTCGCCGTTGAAGGCGCCGTAGCCGTCGGCGGCGGCGAATAGGTTCAGCCGCCCCCAACCTTCCGCATCGTCCATGACCGGATATCCCGAAGCGATCTCCGTCGTCTTCAACACCACGCGACGCTGCGCGGCGCTCAAGTAGGGAAAGCGTGTCTCGAGCAGTACCTCGGCGCCCTTCGGTACGACCGGCGGCGCGTCGGTCGATTCGATCTGAGCGAACCCGAACGTCATGCGGCGGGCGAATTCCGATTTGTTCGTCGCGTAGTCGGCGAAGCGATCGGTTGCGGTCGTGCCCGAGTGCGCGAAGGCGGAAAACGTCACCGCGCTCGTGCCGGTCAATTGCATCAGCGTGCTGTGCGCTTGCGTATAAGCTGCGCTCTTGAGCGTCGCATTGGCCGGATCGTTCAGGTTCGCGGCCGCGGCCGCCAGCGCGAACATGCGGCCGCCGATGACGTCGAGGGGGGAATGCATGCCCGCAAAGATGCGGTTTTCTCCGAGTTCGAGGCCTCGGCTCACCAATTCCTGATAGCGCTCGGGCACGACATACGCCATGGTGATCGCATCGCGCATGGCTTCGGCTTCGTGGCCGCTGAGAAAGCCGCCGTCGGTGACAGGGGTCGGGCTGATCGCTGGGACGAGCGTCGGGTCGACCACGACACTCGCGCTCCAGCGAAATGGCCGCGCGTACTTGTAAAAGCGTTTGGTCGGCTCCGTCGATGCGTTCGCCCCCATCGCATTGAGCAGGTCCACTACCTGGCCGAAATTCGCATTGGTCGCGCTGCCGACGCCCGTGTTGTTGCCCGAGTCGTTGTAGAGCACCGTCGTCGCATCGGCGGGAATCGACGTGATGCTCGTCGTCTGCTGCGCCGCGGTGCGCCAGGCGCTCGTGAGCGGGCCCATGCCGTCGGTCACGCTGTAGCCCTTGCCGCGCCGGTCGTCGTAGTAGGCGGCGTCGGCTTGCGCTTGCGTGCGCGCCGTCGTCGCGTTGACGACATATTGGACGTTGGCGGACAGCACCGCTCTGTTCAAGATCGCGCCGCCGGGGTTGCCGTCGTTGGGCACGCCGGTCCACGTGGAGGTCGCGACGGCCGGGAACGAACCGTTCGCCGGCGCGGACACGCCCGCGTCGACGAGCATCGTCAACGGCTGCCATAGATCGAGAAAACGCGCGGCGAGGCGCACGCCTGCATTGGTGGACAACGTAGCGTAGCGGGCATCGCCGCGCTGATTGGTGGTGATGTTGTCGACGAAGGCCGGTACGTCCGGAATGGCGGCGCTATCGACGAAGCCCTGATCGGCCGGTGGTGCGGGAGTCGCACTCGTCGTCGTCGAGTCGTTGCCGCCTCCGCAGGCGGTGAGGGCGGCGGCCGTCGAAAGGGCGGCGAGGCGCAGTAGCAGGGTGCTGCGTGATGCGGACATGCGGGACACTCCGTCGTCATGAGAATGGCGGCGGAGTGTGACGGCGCGCGTTGACTTCGACGTTAAGAATTTATGACCCGTCGATTAAAGCGTGCCTCATGTTGGTTAAATGCCCAAACTCTAAGAATTCATGGCGGTTATCGCCTGGCCTCGAGCGTTTACCCTTCGCTCGCGTGCACGAGCAAGAGTGGGACGTGTGTGAGGCGAGCGACGCGTTCCGCGACGCTGCCGAGCATCCAGCGCGCGACGCCGCGGCGCCCATGCGTGCCCATCACGATGAGCTCGGCTTGGCAAGCGCCTGCTTCGCGCACGATCGCGTGCGCAATGTCGTCGCCGGTACGCTCCGTTTCGGCCAGGCGCGTGCTCGTATGGCTCGACGCGGCTGCAAGCAATGACTTGGCTGCGGCGAGGGCGCGCTCTCCTTCCTCGATGAAAGCATCTTCGAGCACATCGATCGGCACGAAGTCGGTCAAGCGCACCGCGCGATCGACCACATAGACGGCCTGCAGCAACGTGTCGTCCGTCGCGAATCGCGTGCCGTACTGCAATGCTTCGTCGGCATGACGGCTGCCGTCGACAGCGAAGAGAATCCGCTCGGGCAAGCGATCGGCCTGGATGGCATAGGCTGCGGGCACGATGAGAATCGGGCAGTGCGACAATCGCGCGAGCGGCCCCGATACGGCGCCCTCGATCCATCGTGCTAGACCGTGGTGCTGACGGGCGCCGACGACGATCATGTCGGCCTGCCACGCGTGAGCGGCATCGATGAGCGCATGCACGATATCGCCGCCGTGCTGCGAAAGATCCATTTCCTCCGTGTCCACGCGTACGTCGCATCCGGCGAACGCTTCGCGCGCCGTGGCGAGTGCTCGCCGCGCATCGCGTGAGAGTTCGTCGCGTGCGGCGTCGAGCGTCTCGCTCACGAGGGTGCCCATCGGAACGAGCGTGCGCGGGTTCTCTGCGATGCTGACGAGCCGCACGTCGCCGCCGGGCGAAACGAGGTTGCGCGCATAGGCGACGGCATGTTGCGATGCGGCGGACGGATCGACTGCGATGAGGACTTTTGCCGGCAGCGTCGGGTTCGGGCGGCTGGAAGCCGGGGCGTTCATGATGTGCTCCTCGCGGAATACGGGCTGGCAGGTGTATAGGCATTGTGTCGGCCGGCCGGGGGGAGCTCTTTGACGGATGTCAAGCTTCGCTTTTGCGGCAGATCAAGCCTGCCGAAAGCGTCGAACCGTACGATCGAAGCGGGTAACTCGAAGATACGCCCAGCATCGAGCGGGGCGGTTCTCGTCGCACGGATGCCATGCCCACCTTTTCGCTTTCCGCCGATTTCGCCCTGCTGATCGTTTCCGCGCTGACGCTCGTGGCCGGCGCCGCGTGCGCGGCTGTCGGCAGGGGAGCGCTCGCGCACGCCGTATGGCTCATTGGTGCGTTGCCGATCTTGGCTGCGCTGACGCTGTCGGTCGCGCGGGCGCTGATGCGGCGCGAGTCGGGCGTCGACATTCTTGCTTGGCTCGCAATCGGTCTCGCCGCGGCACTTGGCGAAACGCTTGCCGCCGCGGTCATCGCATTGATGGTGGCGAGCGGGCGAGCGCTCGAGGCGTATGCGCGCACGCGAGCGAAGCGCGAGATGACCGCCTTGCTCAGCCGGGCGCCGCGTTCGGCCAACCGCTTCGAAGCCGGCGAATGGCGCACCGTCGCGCTCGATGCCGTGCGGCCCGGAGACCGGCTGCTGGTGCGCAGCGGCGAGTTCGTACCGGTCGACGGGGCGCTGACGGGCGTCGCCGAATTGGACGAATCGATGCTGACGGGCGAAGCGGCAATTCGGCGACGGCTAGCGGGCGAATCCGCGTGCAGCGGCGTCGTGAACGCGGGTGCGCCGTTCGAAATGATCGCCGCCGCAGCCGCCCACGAAAGCACGTTGGCCGGCATCGTCCGCATGGTTCAAAGCGCTCAGCGCGAGCGCAGCCCCGCGGGCCGGCTGGCCGATCGCTATGCGGGCTTTTTCGTTCTGGTCTCCCTGGCGCTCGCCGCGGGCGGCTGGCTGGCGATCGACGCGATGTAGCACAGACGCTCGACGCGCATCGACTGCAAGAAGTGCAGCGCTTGCTGTACGGCCTGGAAGCGATCGTGCGTTTGCATTGCGCCCAAGAAGAGGAGCTGTTTCACGCGGTCGGGGCGCAAGGGTAGCCACCGCATCGTTCCATTCATCAGGCGATTGCATTTCGCATAAAGACCTGATTCAATGCCGGCAATCAACGG
>DATJJH010000116.1:0-5142 GCA_035492395.1 Trinickia sp.
AGCCGGCGAGCGGTGCGAGCGGGACCGCCAGCAGCAGGTTTTCATTGAGTGTCGTGGACATAACCGCAGTGCCTGAATTTAACCTTTGAGCTGATCGAGATCCTCGACGTTGATCGTGTCGAGGGTACGGAACAGAGTCACGAGAATCGCGAGGCCGATCGCTGCTTCCGCCGCCGCGACCGTCAGCACGAAGAACACGAAGATCTGCCCGTGCACGTCGCCGAGGTAGTGCGAGAACGCGACGAAGTTCGTGTTCACCGCGAGCAGAATCAATTCGATCGCCATCAGGATGATGATGACGTTGCGACGATTCAGGAAAATGCCGACGACGCCGATCGCAAAGAGGATCGCGCCGAGCACGAGGTAATGAGCCAGGGTCAACATATTTTTCTCCTCGACGCTCAACGATTGCTGTCTACGCTGCCCGCGCCGACATTGGCGTTGGGTTCGCCCGCCGCGCCTTCGGCTGTCGCCGGCAGCGTCGAGCGCTCCGCCGCCATCTTCACGACGCGCACGCGATCCTGCGCGCGCACCTTCACCTGTTCGGACACGCGTTGGCGCTTGCTGTCCTTGCCCTTGCGCGCGGTGAGCGCGATGGCCGCGATGATCGCCACCAGCAGCACGAGACCCGCCACTTCGAACGCGAACACGTAATCGGTGTAGATCACCTTGCCGATGAGGTAAGTGTTCGGCATCGCGGCGGCCGCGCCGCCCGCGACCGCCGCGTCGCGCACCGGCGTCGTGGTCGCACCGTAGCCGTGCCAGAGGATGAGCGCCGTCTCGACGATGATGATCGCGCCGACGATCGTGGCCATCGGCACGAAGCGCTTGAAGTCCTTGCGCAGCACGTCGAGGTTGATGTCGAGCATCATCACGACGAACAGGAACAGCACCATCACCGCGCCGACGTAGAGCAGCACGAGCAGGATCGCGAGGAATTCGGCCTCGAGCAGCATCCAGATGGCCGCCGCGTTGAAGAACGCGAGCACGAGAAAGAGCGCGGACCCGACCGGGTTGCGCGACGTGATCACCTTCAACGCCGACACGGTCAACAGCAGCGCGAATATATAAAACAGTACGGTCGTGAATTCCATGATTACCGGTTCATCGTTAGCTCATCATTCGGGCGTGGTAGCCGGCGGCGCAAGCCGCATCCAGCCGCGGCGGCGTGGACCGCCGCGTCAACCCCACAACGCGTCGAGCAGAAGCAACTGCGTTAAAGCAATCAACGGTACGGCGCGTCGGCCGCCTTCGATGCCGCAATCTCGGCTTCGTAGCGATCGCCCACCGCGAGCAGCATGTCCTTCGTGAAGTACAGATCGCCGCGCTTTTCGCCGTGATATTCGAGGATGCTCGTCTCGACGATCGAATCGACGGGGCAGCTTTCCTCGCAGAATCCGCAGAAGATGCACTTGGTCAGATCGATGTCGTAGCGCGTCGTACGGCGCGTGTTGTCCGCGCGCACTTCCGACTCGATCGTGATGGCAAGCGCCGGGCACACCGCTTCGCACAGCTTGCAGGCGATGCAGCGCTCTTCGCCGTTTTCATAGCGGCGAAGCGCGTGCAGACCGCGAAACCGCGGCGAGAGCGGCGTTTTTTCCTCGGGGAACTGCACCGTGAACTTGCGCTTGAACGTGTAGCGACCCGTCAGCGCGAGGCCCTTGAGGAGCTCGGTCAGGAAAAACGTCTTGAAGAAGTTCTGAATAACATTCATTGCGCTGCGCCCCTTATTTCCAGATGTTCAGCGGCGACATGATCCAGAAGCCGACCACGACCACCCAGACGATGCACACGGGCAAGAAGATCTTCCAGCCCAAACGCATGATCTGGTCATAGCGATAGCGCGGGAACGTCGCGCGGGCCCAGATGAACACCGACAACAGGAAGAACACCTTCAGCATCAGCCAGAAGATGCCCGGGATGAACGACAGGAATCCGAACGGTGCACTCCAGCCGCCGAGGAACATCGTTGCCGTCAACGCCGAGATCACGATCATGTTGATGTACTCGGCGAGGAAGAACAGCGCGAAAGCCATCCCCGAGTAATCGATCATGTGACCCGCGACGATTTCCGATTCGCCTTCCACCACGTCGAACGGGTGGCGGTTCGTTTCGGCGATGCCCGAGATGAAGTAGACGACGAACACGGGCAGAAGCGGCAGCCAGTTCCACGACAGGAACGTGATGCCGTGCGAGGCGAAGAAGCCGCGCATTTGCGAGCCGACGATGTCCGACAGATTCAAGCTGCCCGAGGTCATCAGCACGACGACGAGCGCAAAACCCATCGACACTTCGTACGACACCATTTGCGCCGCGGCGCGCATCGCGCCAAGGAACGCGTATTTCGAGTTCGACGCCCAACCCGCCAAAATCACGCCGTACACGCCGATCGACGAGATCGCGATCACGTACAGCAGACCCGCGTTGATGTTGCCGAGCACCGCTTGCGCCTGGAACGGGATCACGGCCCAGACGGCGAACGCCGGCACCACCGTCATGACAGGTGCAATCAGATACAGCCAGCGGTTCGCCGCGGTCGGCTGAATCACTTCCTTCAGGAGCAGCTTCAGGACGTCGGCGATCGGCTGCAGCAAACCGGCCGGGCCGACGCGGTTCGGCCCGAGACGCACGTGCATCCAGCCGATCAGCTTGCGTTCCCAGAGAATCAGGTAGGCCACGCACAGCAGAATCGCGACGGAGACGACGACGATGCGCACCAAGGCCCACACGGTGGGCCACGCCGCGCCGAGCGCTTGTGCGCCGCCTGCGTTGATCGTATCGAACAAGCTCATTTACGCCTTCTCCACCACGAGTTCACCGAACAGGCCGCCGAGCGCCGCACCGAGCTGCGTGCCGGCCGATACGCGCACGGCCGTGTCAGCGAGGAACGGATCGCGCGTCGCGCCGGCTTGGACCGAGCGATCGCCCTGGCGCACACGCACCGCGTCGCCTTCCTTCAATCCCAGCTTGTCGAACAACGCCGCGGACAGGCCGATCGCGTTCGCCGTCCGGCTGGCCGTCGTGAGGTGCAGCGACGGCGCGCGGCGCACGAGCGCGTCCGCGTGGTAGATCGCGACATCGGCGATACGCTCCAGCGCACCGCCCGCCTTGGCCGCACCGCGTGCGAGCGCCGCGTCGGTGCGATTGGACAAACGCGACGGATCGACGCCTTGCGGCAGCGCCGCGGCGCGCACGTCCTCGACCGAGTCGTACTCGAAGCCCGACAGGCCCAGTACGTTGCCGATCACGCGCAGCACCTTCCAGCCCGGACGCGTCTCGCCGAGCGGACGGACGATGCCGTTGAACGCCTGCAGCGTGCCTTCGGCGTTGACGAACGAGCCGGCCGTTTCGGTGTACGGCGAGATCGGAAGCAGGACGTCGGCGTAGTCGAGGCCCGTTTTGAACGGCGAGAGCACGACGACCGTCTCGGCCTGGCCCAGCGCGGCAAGCGCTTGGGCCGGGTTGGCCGTATCGAATTCGGGTTCGAGGTTCAGCAGCAAGTAGCCCTTGCGCGGCGCTTCGAACGCTTCACGCGCGTTCAGACCTTGCGCGCCGGGGAGCGCACCGACGAGATGGGCGCCCACGGTGTTCGCCGCTTCCGTCAAGAAGCCGAGCGTCGCGCCCGTTTGTTCGGCGATCCACTGCGCGAGCGCATGGATACGCGAGAACTCGGGATGCTGAACGGCGCTGTTGCCGATCAACACGGCGCGCTTCTCACCGTTCGCGAGCGCGGCCGCCACTTCCTGCGCCGCAGCCGTGGCTTCGACACCGGCAGCGCCTTCTGGCAGCGCAACGCCGCGCGCTTGCGCGACCGCGGCCGCGATGCCCGCGAGCGCGTCGACCCAGGCCGACGGCGCGGCGACGATCGTCTTCGCGCTCGGGATCAACGAGTTGTCGCCCGTGCCGTGCAGCAGGTGCAGCTTCGCGCCGCTGCGGGCCGCTTGGCGCAGACGCGAGGCCATCAGCGGATGGTCGCGCCGCAGGAACGAGCCGACGACGAATGCGGCGTCGAGCGTGGACAAATCGGCAAGCGGCATGCCGAGCCACGGCGCCGCACCGTTCGACGATGCGAAATCCGACTGACGCAAGCGGAAGTCGACGTTCGGCGTACCGATCGCTTGCGCCAGCTGCTTGAGGAGGAACAGTTCTTCGACGGTGCTATGGCCGTTGCCGAGCATCGCGAGCGCATTCGCGCCGTGATCGGCGGCGACGCCCTTCAGGCTCTTCGCGACGTATTCGAGCGCCGTTTGCCAGTCGGTTTCGACCCACTGCCCGCCTTGCTTGATCATCGGCTGCGTCAAACGATCTTCGCCGTTCAGGCCTTCGTACGAGAAGCGGTCCTTATCGGAGATCCAGCATTCGTTGATCGCTTCGTTCTCGAGCGGCAAGACGCGCATGACCTGATTGTTCTTGCTCTGCACGACGAGGTTGGCGCCGACGGAATCGTGCGGGCTGACCGATTTGCGGCGCGAAAGCTCCCACGTGCGGGCGCTGTAGCGGAACGGCTTGCTCGTGAGCGCGCCGACCGGGCACAGATCGATCATGTTGCCCGAGAGTTCGGAGTCGACCGTCTTGCCGACGAACGTCGTAATCTCCGAATGTTCGCCGCGGCCGAGCATGCCGAGTTCCATCACGCCGGCGATTTCTTGACCGAAACGAACGCAGCGCGTGCAGTGGATGCAGCGCGTCATCTCTTCCATCGAGATCAGGGGGCCGACGTTCTTGTGGAAAACGACGCGCTTCTCTTCCGTGTAGCGCGAAGCGGATTTGCCGTAGCCCACGGCCAAGTCCTGCAACTGGCATTCGCCGCCCTGGTCGCAGATCGGGCAATCGAGCGGGTGATTGATGAGCAGGAATTCCATCACCGACTGCTGCGCCTTGACCGCCTTGTCGGAGGTGGTGCGCACGACCATGCCGGCGGACACCGGTGTCGCGCAGGCAGGCACGGCCTTCGGCATCTTCTCGACTTCGACGAGACACATACGGCAGTTGGCCGCGATCGAAAGCTTCTTGTGATAGCAGAAGTGAGGAATGTACGTGTCGACCTTATGCGCAGCCTGGATCACCATGCTGCCTTCGGGCACCTCGACCTTCTTCCCGTCTATTTCAAGTTCAACCATGATGGTGAATGGTCCTTAACCT
>DATJJH010000117.1:0-27232 GCA_035492395.1 Trinickia sp.
GGCCATGAGCCGCAGCCTTTCGCGCATCGGCTCGTGGCGCGCGGCGGCCAGAAACAGCAGGGCGCACATCAGCACCTTGGCGGCGGCTTGATCCGGATAGGGGGCGTCGCGCAGCGAGACGCCGTATGCCAGCCCCGCGCAGGCGGCGATCAGCCACAGCCGCCGTGTTTGCGATAAGGGGCTCTCGAGGCCTTCCGTGCGGAGCCTTTCGTTGTCGTTGCCGCCCGCTGGGGGCGGTTCGTCAGAGGACATTGAGCGAGCGTCTCTGTCGAGAATGCCGGATCGAGCGTCAGGGATCGATGATGATGCATCGATCCCCTTTGGGTGAAGACGTCAGACCGCCGGCAGGTCGCTGGCTTGGATCAGAAAGACGCTATCGTCGCCGCCGCTCGTCGACATCCAAGTGAGATCGAGTCCGCCGAATGCCGCCTCGACGTTCGCCCGCTCGTTGCCGATCTCGACGACGAGCACGCCATTCTCGGTCAGCCAGTTGCGCGCTTCGCCGATGATGCGGCGCACGACGTCCATGCCGTCCGCTCCGCCCGCCAACGCCAGTTCGGGTTCGTGCCGGTACTCGGGCGGCAGCGCCTGCATCGAGTCGCTATTCACGTACGGCGGGTTCGCGATGACGACGTCGTAGCGGCGCTCCGGCAGCGGCGCGAACAAATCGCCTTCGAACAGCGCGATCCGATCGTCGAGCCCGTAGTCGGCCACGTTAGTGCGGGCAACCGCGAGCGCGTCGGCTGAAATATCGACGGCGTCGATATCGGCGTTCGGAAAGGCATGGGCCGCCAAGATCGCGAGGCAGCCGGACCCCGTGCACAGTTCGAGCACGGCGCTGACTTCGT
This sequence comes from Trinickia sp., assembly GCA_035492395.1. Lineage (GTDB taxonomy): Bacteria > Pseudomonadota > Gammaproteobacteria > Burkholderiales > Burkholderiaceae > Trinickia. The sequence continues at coordinate 849 of DATJJH010000117.1, forward strand.
CCGGATCGGCGACGTAGGGTTGGAGGCCGTCTTCCAGCAGCTCGCCGATGAACGAGCGGGGCACGATGACGCGCTCGTCGACGTAGAACCGCATGCCATGCATCCATGCTTCTTGCGTGATGTAGGCCGCTGGCACGCGTTCCGTGGCGCGGCGCTCGATGACGTCCAGCACGGCGTCGATCTCCTTGCCGAGCAAACGCGCGTCGAGGAACGGTTCGAGCACGTCGAGCGGCAAGTGCAGCGTATGGAGAATCAGGTAAGCGGCTTCGTCATAGGCGCTGGCGCTGCCGTGACCGAAGGCGAGCTGCGCTTCGGTAAAGCGCGAGACCGCGTAGCGCAGCAAGTCGCGGACGGTGAGGAAGGGCGTGGTCATCGCGGCGTCTCCGGGTGCGAGGTGATATGGGCCAACGTGGCGATAGCGGCTGAAAGTACGTGAAGCATGCTGAGCGCGAGAAAACGGTCGGGCATCAGGCGATCAGCGTTTCCAGCACGCGCCGATAAATGTTCTTCAGCGGTTCGATGAACGCGAGTTCGACGTGTTCGTCGATCTTGTGAATGCTGCCGTTCGGCGGGCCGAATTCGACGACCTGCTTGCAGATGCGCGCGATGAAGCGGCCGTCGGATGTGCCGCCGGTCGTCGACAGCTCGGTCGTCACGCCCGTTTCGTCCTTGATCGCCCGCTCGAGCGCGTTGGACAGATCGCCGCGCGGCGTCAGGAAGGGCAGCCCGCTGACCGTCCAATCCAAATCGTAGTCGAGCCCGTGCTTGTCGAGAATCGCATGCACGCGCTGCTGCAAGCCGTCGACGGTGCTGGCCGTCGAAAAGCGGAAGTTGAACATGAGTTCGGCGCGGCCGGGGATGATGTTGCTCGCGCCCGTGCCGCTGTGCAGATTCGACACCTGCCACGTGGTGGGCGGGAAGTACTCGTTGCCTTCGTCCCAATGCTCGGCTACGAGTTCCGCCAGCGCCGGCGCCAGTAAATGGATCGGATTGCGGGCAAGGTGCGGGTAGGCGATATGGCCTTGCACCCCCTTGACGACGAGCTTGCCCGACATCGAGCCGCGCCGGCCGTTCTTGACGACGTCGCCCAGCGTATGGGTCGACGTCGGTTCACCGACGATGCAGTAATCGAGCGTTTCGCCGCGTGCTTGCAGGGCTTGCACGACCTTCACGGTACCGTCCGTCGCGGGGCCTTCCTCGTCGCTTGTGATCAAGAACGCAAGCGAGCCGCGGTGATTCGGGTGGGCGGCGATGAACTCTTCGCTGGCCACGATGAAGCCGGCGATCGACGTTTTCATATCGGCAGCGCCGCGGCCATAGAGTTTGCCGTCGCGGTGGGTCGGCACGAACGGCGGGGAAGTCCATTGTTCGAGCGGGCCCGTCGGCACCACATCGGTGTGGCCCGCGAACGCGAGCAGCTTGCCGAGCGCGCCCGCGGCGCCGCGCTTGACGGCCCACAAATTCGTGACGCCGTGCGATTCGATCGTCTCGCAAACGAAGCCCGCGGCTTCCAACCGCTCGATCAGGAGCTTTTGGCAATGCTGATCGTCGGGGGTGACCGAGGCGCGTGCGATCAGTTCTTCGGTAAGGGCGAGGGTGCCGGACATGGGATCAGTGACCACCGTAGCGTGACGGGATAAGGGATAAAAAAATGCCGGCTTCATCCCGCCGGCAGGCAATGCTCGTATTGTTGCGCGGCTTGGCGCGGATGTGGAGTCGGCCGAACGGCTAACCCGCGCCGCGCGCCAAGGCGTACGGCGCTACGCGAACAGCGTCGCGTATTCGTCGGCGGAAAAGCCGACCGACTTCACGCGACCGTCCACGACAACCACCGGGCGCTTCACCACCGAGGGCTTTTCGACCATCAGGGCGATCGCGCCTTGCTGCGTGTCGGCGGCCGCCTTCGCTTCGTCGGGCAAGCCGCGCCAGGTCGTGCCGCGGCGGTTCACCAGCACCTCCAGCGGGACGTCGGCGAGCCAGCCTTTGACGAGCGAGGCGGTGAGCCCGGCCTTCTTGAAGTCGTGGAACTCGAACGCCACGCCGTGCGTTTCGAGCCACGTGCGCGCCTTTTTGACGGTGTCGCAGTTCGGAATGCCGTAGACGACGGTGCGTGCCGAGCTCATCAGTCGCCTCGCAGCAGCTCGTTCAGGCCGACCTTCGCGCGCGTTTTCGCATCGACCTTCTTGACGATCACGGCGCAGTACAGGCTGTGCGAACCGTCCTTCGAGGGCAGGTTGCCGGCCACGACGACCGAGCCCGGCGGAACGTAGCCGTAGGTCACTTCGCCTGTTTCGCGATCGTAGATCTTCGTGCTTTGGCCGAGGTACACACCCATCGAAATGACCGAGTTTTCGCCGACGATCACGCCCTCGACGACTTCCGAGCGCGCGCCGATGAAGCAGTTGTCCTCGATGATGACCGGATTGGCCTGCAGCGGTTCGAGCACGCCGCCGATGCCGACGCCGCCCGACAGGTGCACGTTCTTGCCGATCTGCGCGCACGAACCGACCGTCGCCCAGGTATCGACCATCGTGCCCTCGTCGACGTAGGCGCCGATGTTCGTGTACGACGGCATCAGCACGACGTTCTTAGCGATGAACGAGCCGCGGCGCGCGATGGCGGGCGGCACGACGCGAAAGCCGCCGGCCGCGAAATCCTCGGCCGTGTAGTTGGCGAACTTCGAGGGCACCTTGTCGTAGAACTGCGAATAGCCGCCGGCCGGCATCGGCACGTTGTCCTCCAGACGGAACGACAGCAGCACGGCCTTTTTCAGCCATTGATTGACTACCCATTGGCCGTCCTTCTTTTCGGCGACGCGAAGCTGGCCCTTGTCGAGTTGTTCGATGGCGTGAGCCACGGCGTCGCGCACTTCGGCGGACGCCGCCTTCGGCGATAGTTCGGCGCGGTTTTCCCAGGCGTTGTCGATGATTTGCTGTATGTGTTGCGACATGTCGGTAGTTTCGCTAAAAGAAGTCTGAGGTCGGGAAATGACGGATTGGGCCGAAGCGGTTCCGACCGCGCCGGGCGCGGCCCGAACCCACCGCCAGGTGCTTCGACGCGCCTGGTCAGCGCGCGAGACCGCGGCAGAAATCGACGATGCGTTTGGCGCCGTCGACGCATTCGTTCACGTCGGCGACGAGCGCCATGCGGACGAAATTGCGGCCTGGGTTCACGCCGTGCGCGGTACGCGCCAGATATGAGCCGGGCAGGACGGTCAGATTATAGTCGGCGTACAAGCGCCGGGCGAACTCGGTATCGGTCAGGCCCGTACGCTCGACATTCGCCCAAAGGTAAAAGGCCGCGTCGGGCAGCCGCACATCGAGGACGTCGGCGAGCATCGGCGTGACCGCCGAGAACTTGGCGACGTATTTCGCGCGGTTCTCGCGCACGTGCGCCTCGTCGCTCCAGGCCGCCACGCTGGCCGCTTGATAGACGGGCGACATGGCCGAGCCGTGATACGTGCGATACAGCAGGAAGCGCTTGAGCAGTTCGGCGTCGCCCGCGACGAAGCCCGAGCGCATGCCCGGCACGTTCGAGCGCTTGGACAAGCTGGAGAGCATGATGAGCCGCTCGAAGCCGCGGCCGAGCCGATGCGCCGCTTCGAGCCCGCCGAGTGGCGGCTTCGCTTCGTCGAAGTAGATTTCCGAATAGCATTCGTCGGACGCGATCACGAACCCGTGCTTGTCCGATAGCGCGAACAGTTCGCGCCAGTCCTCGAGCGTCAGCACGGCGCCGGTCGGATTGCCGGGCGAGCAGACGTAGAGCAACTGCGTGCGCGCCCAGAGCTCGTTCGGCACCGCCGCGTAATCGCAGGCGAAATTGCGCGCCGGGTCGCTATTGGCGAAATACGGCTCGGCGCCCGCCAGCACCGCGGCGCCCTCATAGATCTGATAGAACGGGTTCGGGCACAGAACCACCGCACCGGGACGCGTGCCGTCGACGACCGTTTGCGCGAGTGCGAACAGCGCTTCGCGCGAACCGGACACGGGCAGTACTTGCGTGGCCGGATCGAGCGCGGGCAGGCCGTAGCGGCGCATTGCCCAGCCGGCGATGGCTTCGCGCAGCGCGGCCGAGCCGATCGTCGCCGGGTAGTTCGACAAGCCGTCGAGCGAGGCGACGATGGCGTCGCGGATCAGCGCGGGCGTCGCGTGTTTGGGCTCGCCCAGGCCTAAGCTGATGTGCGGTAGGTCGGCGCTCGGCGTCGCGTCCTTGAACAGCGCGCGCAGCTTTTCGAACGGATAAGGCTGGAGACGGTCGAGTAGCGGATTCACGTCGGGTTCGGCGGGCAGGTTGCGAGGTCCACGCCTCGCGCGCGGCCCTCTGGCGGGAAAAGGGCGTCATTATAGCTTGCGGTGCGCGAGCCGGCCGGGCGCCGATCCCCGCGCGGGCGGCTTTTGGCGGCGGCGCGGCCAGTAGGCGATGGTATGATTGCCACTTGCTCGCGGCACACGCGCCCGGCGCCACCGGCGCGTGCGTTTCGCGACCCCAAAAGCATCGCGGCGGCGGTTGGCCGCGCATGGCGCCCGCGGTTCGGTTTTGCCGCCGGGGCGTCGCGCGTGAGCGGCAGGCCGGCCGCGTTTTTATTCGACCTCCATCAAAACAGCGATATCGCCGTGCGTCTGACTTCGATCAAACTCGCTGGTTTCAAGTCCTTCGTCGATCCCACGCATTTCCAGGTTCCGGGTCAGCTCGTCGGCGTGGTCGGCCCGAACGGATGCGGCAAATCGAACATCATCGACGCCGTGCGCTGGGTGCTCGGCGAGTCGCGCGCCTCGGAGCTGCGCGGCGAGTCGATGCAGGACGTCATCTTCAACGGCTCGACCGCGCGCAAGCCCGGCAGCCGGGCCAGCGTCGAGCTCGTATTCGACAATGCGGACGGGCGTGCGGCAGGCCAGTGGGGCCAGTACTCCGAAATCGCCGTCAAGCGCGTGCTCACGCGCGACGGAACGTCGAGCTACTACATCAACAACCTGCCGGCGCGCCGGCGCGACATCCAAGACATCTTCCTCGGCACGGGGCTCGGGCCTCGCGCGTACGCGATCATCGGCCAGGGCATGATCGCTCGCATCATCGAGGCGAAGCCCGAAGAGCTGCGCGTGTTCCTCGAGGAAGCCGCGGGGGTCTCGAAGTACAAGGAGCGCCGCCGCGAAACCGAGAACCGGCTGCACGACACGCGTGAAAACCTCACGCGTGTCGAAGACATCGTGCGCGAACTCGGCACGAACCTCGAAAAGCTCGATGCCCAGGCCATCGTCGCGACCAAGTTCAAGACGCTGCAGACCGAGGGCGAAGAGAAACAGCGGCTGCTGTGGCTGCTGCGCAAGAATGAAGCGGCCGCCGAACAAGGCCGTCAGCAGCGCGCGATCGCCGAGGCGCAGATCGATCTCGAAGCCCAGATGGCGAAGCTGCGCGAGGTCGAAGCCGATCTGGAAACGCTGCGTGTGGCGCACTACGCCGCGAGCGACGCCATGCAAGGCGCGCAAGGCTCGCTCTACGAAGCCAATGCCGAGGTGAGCCGGCTCGAAGCCGAGATCAAGTTCGTCATCGAATCGCGCAACCGCGTGCAAGCGCAGATCGCCGCGTTGACGGCACAGCGCGAGCAATGGCAAGCCCAGGCGGAGAAGGCCCGGGGCGATCTCGAGGAAGCCGAGGAACAACTGGCCGTGGCCGAGGAAAAGGCCGCGCTGGCGGAAGAGAGCGCGGCGGCCAAGCACGACGAACTGCCTGCGCTCGAAGCGCGTTGGCGCGACGCGCAAACGCAGCTGAACGAGGAGCGCGCCGGCATCGCTCAGACCGAGCAGGCGATCAAGCTCGAGGCCGCGCATCAGCGCAACGCCGATCAACAGTTGCAGCAGCTGCAGCAGCGCCACGAGCGGCTCAAGGCCGAGGCGGGCGGGCTGGACGCGCCCGACGAAGCGCAGCTCGAAGAGCAGCGCATGCAGTTGGCCGAGCAAGAAGAAATCTTGAACGAAGCGCAGGCCCGTCTGGAGCAAGCGCAAGAGGCGCTGCCGCGCACGGAGGCCGAGCGCCGTGCCGCGCAAGAGCGCGTCCAGAGCGAGAGTGCGCAGACTCACCAATTGGAAGCGCGTCTCGTCGCGCTCAAGCAGCTGCAGGAGAACGTGCAAACCGAGGGCAAGATTCAGCCCTGGCTGGACAAGCACGAACTCGCGGGGTTGCCGCGGTTGTGGAAGAAGCTGCATGTCGAGGCGGGCTGGGAGCAGGCGCTCGAATCGATCTTGCGCGAGCGGCTCGCCGCCTTGGAGATCTCGAATCTCGACTGGGTGCGCGCATTCGCCAGCGACGCGCCGCCCGCTAAGCTCGCGTTCTACGCACCGCCTCCGGCGGGCGCGCCGCGCGAGGCGCCGGCGGGGTTGACGCCGCTCGTGTCGCTCGTGCGCATTGACGATGCCGGGCTGCGGGCCGTGTTGAACGAATGGCTGGGTCAGACGTACGTCGCCGATGACTTGACGCAGGCGCTCGCCATGCGTGCCCAACTGCCCGAAGGGGCCACGCTCGTTGTCAAGGCTGGGCACGTCGTCACGCGTGTAGGGGTGCAGTTGTACGCGGCGGATTCCGAGCAAGCGGGCATGCTCGCGCGTCAACAGGAAATCGAGAACCTCACGCGCCAGTTGCGCGCCCAGACGCTGCTGGCCGACGAAGCGAAAACGGCTGCCATTCGCGCCGAGGCCGCGCACACGCAGGCGTCGCAGGCGCTCGCCGATGCGCGCGCTCAAGTCGAACGCGCGACGCAGCGGGTGCATGCGCTGCAGCTGGAGGTGCTCAAGCTCACGCAAGCGCACGAGCGCTACACACAGCGCAGCACGCAGATTCGCGAGGAACTCGAGGAAATCGCGGCGCAGATCGACGAGCAGCGCGCACAGCGCGCCGAATCGGAAGCGAACTTCGAGCGTCACGACGAGGAGCTCGCTCAGCTGCAGGCGCGCTTCGAGGACAATCAGCTCGCCTTCGAATCGCTCGACGAGACGCTTTCGGCCGCGCGCACGCTCGCCCGCGATCTCGAACGCGCCGCTGCCGACGCGCGCTTCGCCGCGCGCAACATGGCGGCCCGCATCGACGAACTCAAGCGCAGCATCCAGGTTGCGCACGAGCAAAGCGAGCGTGTGGCGGGCTCGCTCGAAGACGCGCGCGCCGAACTGGAAACGATCAACGAACAGACGACGCACACGGGTTTGCAAGAGGCGCTCGAAGTGCGTGCCCAGAAGGAGCAGGCGCTCTCTGCCGCGCGTCACGAACTCGACGATTTGACGGCGAAGCTGCGCCAGGCCGACGAAACGCGATTGACGGCGGAACGGTCGCTGCAGCCCCTGCGCGATCGCATCACCGAGCTGCAGTTGAAGGAGCAAGCCGCGCGTATCGCGGGCGAGCAGTTCATCGAGCAGCTCCACGCGGCGGGCGTCGACGAAGCGCAGTTGCAGGAAAAGCTCACCGCCGACATGAAACCCTCGTATCTGCAGGGCGAAGTCACACGCATCAACAACGCGATCGCGGCGCTCGGGCCCGTCAACATGGCGGCGCTGGACGAGCTCGCGGCGGCGAAGGAGCGCAAGGCGTTCCTCGATGCGCAATCGGAGGATTTGACGCGCGCGATCGACACGCTCGAGGATGCGATCCGCAAGATCGACCAGGAGACGCGCACGCTGCTGCAAGGCACGTTCGACGAGGTCAATCGGCATTTCGGCGAGCTGTTCCCGCGTCTATTCGGCGGCGGTCAAGCCAAGCTCATCATGACGGGCGACGAAATTCTCGACGCCGGCGTGCAAGTGATGGCGCAGCCGCCCGGCAAGAAAAATTCGACGATTCACCTTCTTTCGGGCGGAGAAAAGGCGCTGACGGCCACTGCGCTCGTGTTCGCGATGTTCCAGCTCAATCCGGCGCCGTTTTGCTTGCTCGACGAAGTCGATGCACCGCTCGACGACGCCAATACCGAACGCTTCGCGAACCTCGTGCGCGCGATGTCGGACAAGACGCAGTTCCTGTTCATTTCGCACAACAAGATCGCGATGGAAATGGCGCAACAGCTGATCGGCGTCACGATGCAAGAGCAAGGCGTCTCGCGCATCGTCGCCGTCGACATGGAAACGGCTGCCGGTTTCGCCCAGAATATCGTCTAAGGTGCGGTCCGCCATGCAGGCGCGAGCCGTTTGACGCGGCTGCCGCGCCGCGGGCGCGGGCCGCGAAACAGGAATGCTTCATGGAGCGTGCATGGACGAGTTGACACTCGGATTGATCGGCGCAGGTGCCGTGGTGGTGGGAGGGGTGGTCGTGTACAACGCGTGGCAGGGCGCCAAGGTGCGCCGCAAGATGCCGCGGCCGATGCCGACCGACGCCGAGCAAGGCCTCGCGCGCCACGACCACGAGGAAGAAAGGCCGTTCATCGAGCCTGCGCGCGCGGGTGCGCGGCGCGAATCGACGGCGTCCGATGCGGCGCGCGAGAGCGAAGCCGCGCGTATTGAACCGAGCTTCGGCGCTGCCGCGCCGCTCGATATTCCGGCCGACATCCAGGCCGAAACGACGACGCCCAACGGGTTCACGCCGGAATCGGCGTCGGCCGTGGCGCCAACCGTCCAAGCGCCTGTCGAGCAAGCGGGTGAAACCGTGACGCCGGCTGCGACGACGATCTCGGCGGCGCCGCCGCACATCGTCGATCGCCGCATCGACTGCGTCGTGCCGATTCGTCTGTCCGGCCCGATCTCCGGCGAGAAGGCGTCGCCGCTCGCCCAGCGGCTGCGCCGGGCGGGCAGCAAGCCCGTCTACATCGAAGGCAAGCCCGAGGGCGGCAGCGCATGGGAGCTGCTGCAAAACGCTCAGCGCTATGAAGAGCTGCGCGCGGCTGTCCAGCTCGCCAATCGCGGCGGCGCGCTCAACGAACTCGAGTTTTCGGAATTCGTATCGGGCGTGCAGCAACTGGCCGATGCGATCGACGGGGCGCCCGAGTTCCCCGACATGCTCGAAACGGTTTCGATGGCGCGCGAGCTCGACGGGTTCGCCGCGCAATGCGACGCGCAACTGTCGATCAACGTGCTGTCCGACGGCGCGCCGTGGTCCGCCAACTACGTGCAGGCCGTGGCCTCGCAAGACGGCCTGCTGCTTTCGCGCGACGGCACGCGCTTCGTCAAGCTCGACGCCAATCAAAGCCCCGTCTTCATGCTGCAGTTCGGCGACACGAACTTTCTGCGCGACGACCTCACTTACAAGGGCGGGCAGATGATCACGCTGATCCTCGACGTGCCCGTTGCCGAGGAAGACATCCTGCCGTTCCGCCTCATGTGCGACTACGCCAAGTCGTTGGCCGAACGCATCGGCGGCCGCGTCGTCGACGACCAGCGGCGGCCGTTGCCCGAACAAGCGCTGCTCGCGATCGAGAAGCAGCTGATGACGCTGTACGCGCGGCTCGAGGAAGCCGGTATTCCTGCCGGGTCGCCGGCAACGCGGCGCCTGTTCAGCCAATAACGCGCGGCGCCAGACGACAAGCAAGCACGCAACGACAACAACACCAACGACATGGCTCGCAAGCACGCCGACCCGCCTCCGAGCGCCGACCAGCCGGCCGACCGCGCCGCCTGGCTGCGCGTCGAACTCGAGCGGGCGAATTACCAGTACTACGTGCTCGACCATCCGGAAATTCCGGACGCCGAGTACGACCGGTTGTACGCCGAGCTGCAATCGATCGAATCCGAGCATCCGGACCTCATCACGCCCGAATCGCCGACCCAGCGGGTCGGCGGCCAAGTGGCGAGCGGCTTCGCGCCGGTCGTTCACACGCTGCCGATGCTCTCGCTGAACAACGGCTTCACGGACGAAGACGTGACTGCGTTCGACAAGCGTGTGAGCGACCAGCTCGATCGCGCATCGGTCGAGTATTCATGCGAGCTGAAGTTCGACGGCCTGGCTATTGCTTTGCGCTACGAGGATGGCCGCTTCGTTCAGGCGGCTACACGCGGCGACGGGACGACCGGCGAAGACGTGACTCAAAACGTTCGCACGGTGCGTTCGATCCCGTTGCGTCTGAAGGGCGATCGCATTCCGCGCGTGCTCGAGGTGCGCGGCGAAGTGCTGATGTTCCGACGTGATTTCGACCGGTTGAACGAGCGGCAGCGCGAGGCCGGCCAGCGCGAATTCGCCAATCCGCGCAACGCGGCCGCGGGCAGCTTGCGTCAGCTCGATTCGAGCATCACGGCGCAACGGCCGTTGTCGTTTTTCGCGTACGGCATCGGTGCGCTCGACGGCATGGCGATGCCCGATACGCATGATGCCGTGCTCGATTGGTACATCGAACTCGGCTTGCCCGTCTGCGTCGAGCGCGAGGTCGCGCACGGTGTGCAGGAACTGCTCAGGTTCTACCGACGGATCGGCGAAAAGCGCAAAAGCTTGCCTTACGACATCGACGGCGTCGTCTACAAGGTCAACCGCCGTACCGACCAAGACGTGCTGGGCTTCGTCTCACGCGCGCCGCGTTTTGCGCTCGCGCATAAGTTTCCGCCCGAGGAAGCCCTGACCGAACTCATCGACATCGGCGTCAATGTCGGCCGGACGGGGGCGATTACGCCAGTGGCGCGGCTCGCACCCGTCTTCGTCGGCGGTGTGACGGTGACGAACGCCACGCTGCACAACGAGGACGAAGTACATCGCAAGGATCTGCGCTCGGGCGACACCGTCATCGTGCGCCGCGCCGGCGACGTCATTCCCGAGGTCGTCGGTCCGGTGCTCGAACGGCGCCCGCCCGGCGCTCAGGCGTTCGTGATGCCGACCGCATGCCCCGCGTGCGGCTCCGCCATCGAGCGGCTACCCGGCGAAGCCGTGGCGCGATGCACGGGCGGGCTCGTCTGTCCGGCGCAGCGCAAGCGCGCGCTCGAGCATTTCGCCCAGCGCCGCGCGCTCGATATCGACGGGCTGGGCGAAAAGATCATCGACCAGCTCGTCGAGCAGAACCTCGTGCGTACGCCGGCCGATCTGTTCAACCTCGGTTTCTCGACGCTTGCCGCGCTCGACCGTTTCGCCGACAAATCGGCGCAAAATCTGGTCGACTCGCTCGAGAAAGCGAAGCACACCACGCTCGCCCGGTTCATCTTCGCGCTCGGCATTCCGGATGTCGGCGAATCGACGGCCAAGGATCTCGCCCGTCATTTCGGCTCGCTCGACCCCGTCATGGACGCGTCGATCGAGGCGTTGATGGAGGTGGAGGGGGTCGGGCCGGTGGTAGCCGAGTCGATTCATCAGTTCTTTGCCGAAGCGCATAACCGGCACGTGATCGAGCAGCTGCGTGCGCCGGGCAAGGTCACGTGGCCCGAGGGGCCGCCGGCGCCGCGCGCGCCGCAAGGCGTGCTGGCCGGCAAGACGGTCGTGCTGACCGGCACGTTGCCCACGCTTTCGCGCGAGCAAGCGAAGGAAATGTTAGAGGCGGCCGGCGCGAAAGTGGCTGGTTCGGTGTCGAAAAAGACCGATTACGTGGTGGCCGGCGCTGAAGCCGGCAGCAAACTGGCGAAAGCTGAGGAACTCGGCGTCGCGATTCTCGACGAAGACGGTATGCGCAAGCTATTGGAGGGCGGCAACCCATGATCCGTGACATTCTCAAGATGGGCGATCCACGCTTGCTGCGCATCGCTCAAACCGTGGAGCACTTCGATACGCCCGAACTGCACGCGCTGATCGCCGACATGTTCGAAACGATGCATCATGCGAACGGTGCGGGGCTCGCGGCGCCGCAGATCGGCGTCGATCTCCAACTCGTCATTTTCGGGTTCGGCCATAACGACCGCTATCCGGACGCGCCTCCCGTGCCCGAGACGGTGCTCATCAATCCGACGATCACGCCCGTCTCGCAAGACATGGACGAGGGGTGGGAAGGGTGCTTGTCGGTGCCGGGCATGCGCGGCGTCGTGAATCGCTTCTCGATGATCCGCTATCACGGCTTCGATCAATACGGACAGCCGATCGACCGCGTCGCCGAAGGGTTCCATGCGCGCGTCGTGCAGCACGAGTGCGACCACTTGATCGGCAAGCTCTATCCGATGCGGATCACGGATTTCTCGAAATTCGGATTCACGGAGGTATTGTTCCCCGATCTCGATCCGAATATCGACGATTGAACGGCCGGCTAGCCGGCCGACGCCGATCAGAAGGCTTCGTCGGGCAACAAATACCGCCATTTCCCCTGAGGCAGCGCGCCGAGGGCCACGCGGCCCATGCGTACGCGCTTCAGGCCGACGACGTGTAAGCCCACGAGGTCGCACATGCGGCGGATCTGCCGTTTCTTGCCCTCGCGCAGTACGAAACGCAGTTGCTCGCCGTTTTGCCAGCTGACCTTGGCAGGCTTGAGCGGGGCATCGTCGAGCGAGAGCCCGAAGCGCAGCAGCGCGAGCTTTTCGGCCGGAAAGTGCTGGTCGATGTCGGTCGTGCGTTCGCCGTAGGTGACGCGAACCAAGTATTCCTTTTCCACCGCCGAATGCTCGCCGATCAACTGCTTCGCGATGCGCCCGTCCTGCGTCAATACCAGCATGCCCGTCGAATCGATATCGAGCCGCCCCGCCGGTGCGAGCGCTCGCAGATGACTCGGCGTGAAGCGCGTGGTCGCCCGATCGTTCTCCCAGTGGTTGTCCGCCGTGATGAGCGTAACGGCCGGCTCGTAGCCGTCTTCCGCCTGCCCCGACACATAGCCGACGGGCTTATGCAGCACGATCGTGACTTGGCGCGATTGCGCCGCGTGGGCGTCTTTCGTGACCTCGATATGCTGATCGGGGCGCACGCGCGAGCCCAACGTATCGATGCGCTCGCCGTCGACGCGCACCCATCCGTTTTCGATCCACTCGTCCGCTTCGCGGCGCGAGCACAGCCCCAGCTCGGACATCCGCTTCGACAGACGCACTGAGCCATCTGCACGGGCGGCGGCTTCCGGGCTGCTGTCGGCGCGCGCGGCCGCCGATTTTGACGGTTCCGACGCGCGAGCGGGCATTGGTTTGGCTCTGGCGGGCGCCTTGTCTTTGCTGTCCGGCCCGTAAGCCCGGCCGCCGGCGGCAGGTCGACCGCGCGCCGCGCCGGTCGCGGGCCGCTCTCGATTTCCGGCTTTCGCCGGTCCCGAGCGCGAAAACGACGAGGCGTCGCGCCGTGCGGCGGGCGTGCTCGCCGATGAGGGCCCGGCTTTGACGGGGCGGGCGATTTTGCGTGCACCGGCCCCGGCCGTGCTCGACGCGGCGCTTCGCGAGGGCCGCTCGGCGGCGCTGCCTGCCGGTCGAGGGCCGCGCTCCGTGCGCGGTGGGCGTTCGCTTCGGCTGTCGCCGCGCTCCGTGCGCGTCCGGCGTTCGTCCTGCCCGCCGCGGCTGCGCTCGGCCGCACCGCCGAACGAGCGGCCCGTACCGCGCTCGGAGTTCGCGGTACGGGCGCCACGCCCCCGGTCGTCTCCCGAGGCACGGGCGCCGCGACCCTCGGCGGCGCGTGGCGCGCGACGTGGAGCATCATCATCCGAGCGGCGCGTTGCGGCGCCTTGCGCTCGGGCGGTCCCGGCCGCACGAGCATTGCGTTCGGCTCCGGCATGAACGCCGCGAGTCTCTCGATTCTCTCGCTCTTGCGCGGGACGCGGCGACCGACGCGGCGCGTCTTCGCCGCGACGCTCGACGGTGCGACGCTCGGCGCCGCGTTGCTCGGTTGAGCGCGGCGCCTGCGATGCCGCGCCCGTTCTGGTTCTCGGTTTCGCAGCGGCGCCGTCGCGCTTTTTCGGCGCGGCGCTGGGCGCAGCCGGCTTGCCGCCCCCGCGAGGGGAGGCCGCCTTTGCCGCGGGCGCGGGACGTTCAGCGTCCCAGGTGCGCGGCGTCTTGCGCGCAGACGGGCTGCCTGCGCGAACGGGGGCGCGTTCCGGCGATGCCGGACGCGGATGCTTGGCTGTCAGTTTGACGCGCATAAACTCTCACACGGCGATCGCGCGCAGCAGCTCGGTTTCCACCTGAATCTGCAATCGGCTGTCGGAAAGGCCGCGTCCGTCAAGCAGGAACACGTCCTCGACGCGCTCGCCGAGCGTATTGATCCGCGCCGCATGGACGCCGACCCGATGCTCCGCCAGCACGCGCGCGATCGAATAAAGAAGCCCTGGCCGGTCGTTGGCCGACACGGACAGGATGTAGTACTGGCCTCGCTCGTCGGCTCGCAAGTCGACGCGCGGGGTGATGGGAAACGTACGAGAAAGCCGCGAGAGGCGGCCCTTGGATGGCTCCGGCAGCGGCGCGTCGGACGAAAGGCGCGCGGCGAGCTGCTGCTCGACGAGATTGGCAATGTCGCGATAGTGTACGTCGTCATGCTCGGTATGCGCGACGATAAAGTTATCGAGCGCATAGCCGTGACGCGTCGTGCTGATGCGCGCATCGAGCACCGACAGACCGTTGCGGTCGAAGTAGGCGCAGATGCCGGCGAACAGGTCGGACCGGTCTTGGACATAGACGAGCACCTGCAGCGCCTCGCCGATGGGCGAGGGCCGGGCGCGCACGATCGGCGCGTCGGTGCGCACATGCCGGTAGAGCACGCGCGTTTGCCAGGCAATGTCGGCCGCGTCGTGGCGCAGGAAATAGCCGACGTCGAGCTCATCCCACAGCGCGCGATGGGCGTTCTCGGGGACGGTTTCGAGCCGGAGCAGCGCGAGCGCTTCCTCTTTCCTTGTCTTCAGTTCGGAATGTTCGTCCGGCCGCGCGCCGCCGAGGACGGCCAGCGTCATCCGGTAGAGATCCTCGAGCAGTTTGCCTTTCCACGTATTCCAGACTTTCGGGCTCGTGCCGCGAATGTCGGCCACGGTCAGCAGATAGAGCGCCGTGAGGCGCCGCTCGTCGCCGACAAGTTCTGCGAAATGCTTGATCACTTCCGGATCGCTCGTATCTTGCTTTTGCGCGACCTGACTCATGGTCAGGTGATGGCGCACGAGCCAGACGACGAGCGCCGTATCGTCGCTGCCTATCCCATGCTCGCGGCAGAAGCGGCGGGCGTCCGCCATGCCCAGCATCGAGTGATCGCCGCCGCGGCCTTTCGCGATGTCATGGAACAGCGCGGCGACGTAGAGCACCCATTGCCGTTCGAAGTTGGCCATGAGCTGGCTGCAGAACGGATACTCGTGCGCATGCTCGGCGAGCGCGAAGCGGCGCAGGTTGCGCAGCACCATGAGAATGTGCTGATCGACCGTATACACGTGATACAGGTCGTGCTGCATCTGTCCGACGATGCGCCGGAAGTTGAGCAAATACCGGCCGAGCACGCTCGTCTGATTCATGAGCCGCAGCGCGTGCGTGATGCCTTGCGGCTGCTTCAGAATTTCGATGAACAGCTGGCGGTTTTCGGGATCGCGCCGCCAGCGCGTGTCCATGATTTCGCGCGCGTTGTAGAGCGCGCGCAGCGTGCGGGCCGAGAGCCCCTTCGTGCCCGGCGTCTTCTCGTAAAGCAGAAACGCTTCGAGAATCGCAGCGGGCGTGCGCTCGAACACGTCGTCGCTGGCGATTTCGATCATCCCTTGCTTTTCGACGAAGCGCTCCGAAAGCACGCGCGTGATGCCGCTCGTGCGAGGGAAGAGCTGCGCCTCGATATTCTGGATGAGGATGGTCGCGAGCTGCGTGACAGCCTTCGCGGCCCAGTAATAGCGCCGCATGAGCTGCTCGCTCGCGCGCCTGGCCTGGGTGGCCTCGTAGCCGAAGCATTCCGCCGCCGCCGTCTGCAGGTCGAAGACGAGCACGTCCTGGCGCCGCCCGGCGATCACGTGCAGCCGGGCGCGCAGCATCTTGAGGAACGACTCGTTGCGACGCAGTTCGCGCGCCTCGCGCGCCGTGATGAGGCCGCGCTCGTCGAGTTCGCGCCAACTGCGGCCGAAGCCCGCCGCGCGCGCGATCCATAGAATCAGTTGCAAATCGCGCAAGCCGCCGGGGCTTTCCTTCACGTTCGGCTCGAGGCTATAGGGCGTGTCCTGAAACTTCGCATGGCGCTGGCGCATCTCGAGCACCTTCGCCTGGAAGAACGCCCGGGCGTCGAGCGTCTCGTAGAGCCGCAGCACGACCCGCTGAAACAGCGTCGTGCTGCCCGTGATGCGCCGCGCTTCGAGCAACGAGGTGCGTACGGTGATGTCGTTACCCGCTTCCTCGATGCATTGCGCGACGGTCCGCACGCTGCTGCCGAGCTCGAGCCCGAGGTCCCACGCCATGCCGATGAAGCGCTCGATGCGCGCGTCGAGCTCGGGCGGCGCGTTATCGGGCAACAGGACGAGGATGTCGATATCGGAGAAGGGCGCGAGTTCGCCCCGGCCATAGCCGCCGACGGCGACGAGCGCGCTCGATGCAGGCAGCTCGCAAGCTTGCCAAGCGCGCACGAGCGCCTCGTCGGTCGTCCGCGATAGCGTTTGCATCAGCGCATCGACGCGATTGGCGGATTTGAACCGGGCGAGCAGATCGGCCTTGGCGGCGCGATAGTCGGCCTTGACCGATGCGGGATCGGCGATGACGGCGGTCTCGCTCATAAAAGGCGGCGGCGACCCGCGCTTATGCCGCGACAGCGATCGACGGCTTGGCGGGCGAGCCGGCGGACACCGTCAGAACGTCGTATCCCGCGTCGGTCACGAGCACCGTGTGCTCCCATTGGGCCGACAGACTGCGATCCTTCGTCTTGACGGTCCACTGATCGGGCATGGTGCGAATGTCGCGACGGCCGGCGTTGATCATCGGCTCGATCGTGAAGATCATGCCTTTTTGCAACTCGAGACCTGTGCCGGGGCGGCCGTAATGCAGGATTTGCGGATCCTCGTGAAACACCGTGCCGATGCCGTGGCCGCAGTATTCGCGCACGACGCTGTAGCCGCTTGCCTCCGCGTGCCGCTGGATCGCGTGGCCGATGTCGCCGAGGCGCGCACCGGGGCGCACTTGCTCGATGCCGAGCCACATGCATTCATAGGTGGTTTGGACGAGCCGCTTGGCGAGGATCGAACCTTCGCCGGCGATGAACATCCGGCTCGTATCGCCGAAATATCCGTCCTTGATGACCGTGATGTCGATGTTCAGGGCGTCGCCGGCCTTGACGATCTTCTCGCCCGGAATGCCGTGGCAGATCACGTCGTTGACCGAAATGCAGGTGGCTTTCGGGTAGGGCGGATAGCCGGGCGGCTGGTAGTTCAGCGGCGCGGGCACCGTGCCCTGCACGTCGAGCATGTAGTTGTGGCAGAGCCGGTCGAGCTCGGCGGTCGTCACGCCGGGCTTGACGAACGGGGTAATGTAATCGAGCACCTCGCTCGCGAGACGGCACGCGACGCGCATTTTCGCGATGTCGTCTTCGTTCTTGATCGTAATAGCCATGGATGCGAGCCTGAAACGGTATAGATGGCGTCGCCCTCGATAAATGGGGGCAGTTCTGGAGTCCAGCCAATATCTCGATTATCGCACCATATGGTCGCTGTGGCGGAGCTTGGCGCCGATCGGTGCGTGTTTCATTACGGCGCTGCGGGGAGCGTTGCTCGAAACGCGGGCAGCGTGGTTCCGGCGGGCGGGCGGCTTGAGAGCTTGCGGCCTTGCGTGATATACTTTCGGGCTAGTCGCGTTCGGGAATCGAACTTGCATGGGGAGATCCCATGTGGGGCGGGATCGGGCGCGGCTGTAGGCAGTACTCCGGGTAGCACTCCCGTAGTACTCATTCGCAAGCCGGCGCACCCAGGGTGCCGAGCCGCGGTGAGCGAGCGCTCAGCGATGAGCGCATTCGCGTCGCGGCCGGTACGGCAGCCGGCTTAAGACCCAACCCTCGCGGAGAATTTCATGGCAGTTACCATGCGTCAAATGCTGGAAGCCGGCGTCCACTTCGGTCACCAAACGCGCTTCTGGAACCCCAAGATGGCCCCGTTCATCTTCGGTCATCGCAACAAGATTCACATCATCAACCTCGAAAAGACGCTGCCGATGTACAACGACGCGCTGAAGTATGTGCGTCAGTTGGCGGCCAATCGCGGCACGATCCTGTTCGTCGGCACGAAGCGTCAATCGCGCGACACGATTGCGCAAGAAGCACAGCGCGCGGGTATGCCGTTCGTCAACGCCCGCTGGCTCGGCGGCATGCTGACGAACTTCAAGACGCTCAAGGTATCGATCAAGCGCCTGAAGGACATGGAAGCGGCGGTCGAGGCGGGTGAGCTCGAGAAGATGAGCAAGAAGGAAGCGCTGCTGTTCGAACGTGAAATCGCCAAGCTGCAAAAGTCGATCGGCGGCGTGAAGGACATGGGCGGCATTCCGGACGCGATCTTCGTCGTCGACGTCGGTTACCACAAGATCGCCGTGACCGAAGCGAACAAGCTCGGCGTGCCGGTCATCGCCGTGGTCGATACGAACCACTCGCCGGAAGGCATCGATTACGTGATCCCGGGCAACGACGACGCGAGCAAGGCCGTGGCCCTGTACGCCGAAGGCGTGGCGGACGCGATCCTCGAAGGCCGTGCGAACGCGGTGAATGAAGTCGTGCAAGCCGCTCGCGGCGCCGATGGCGACGAGTTCGTCGAGGTCAACGGGGAAGCGTAACAGCAGCCCACTGCCGATAAAAAAGGGGGCTCTCGATAGGCCCCCTTTTTTTAAGTATCGGCCTGATGCGCGGCGCGTTCGATGCGCCGCGAACGAATGCCTGCCGTTTGCATCGAAAGCGAGCGGCGTATGAAAGACGGACTCAAGGAGCGAATGATGGCGGCAATTACCGCAAGCATGGTGGCAGAACTGCGCGCGAAGACCGACGCGCCGATGATGGAATGCAAGAAGGCGCTGACCGAAGCCGACGGCGACATGGGTCGCGCCGAAGAGCTGCTGCGCGTGAAGCTCGGCAACAAGGCCAGCAAGGCGGCCTCGCGCGTCACGGCCGAAGGCATCATCGCCTCGCATGTCGTGACCTCTCCGGGTGTCGGCGCGCTCGTCGAATTGAACTGCGAAACGGACTTCGTGGCGAAGAACGACGACTTCAATGCCTTTGCCAAGCAAGTGGCGGAACTCGTCGCAACCCAGAATCCGGCCGATGTCGCTGCGCTGTCGGCCCTGTCGCTGAACGGTCAAACGGTCGACGCCGTGCGCCTCGCGCTTGTCGGCAAGATCGGCGAAAACCTCTCGATCCGCCGCTTCTCGCGTTTCGAAACGTCGAACAAGCTGGCCGCGTACCTGCACGGCACGCGTATCGGCGTGCTCGTCGAGTACACGGGCGCCGATGAGCAAGTCGGCAAGGACGTCGCGATGCACATCGCGGCGATGAAGCCGGTCTCGCTGTCGTCGGACGACGTGCCGGCCGACCTGATCGCCAAGGAACGCAGCATCGCCGAGCAAAAGGCGGCCGAATCGGGCAAGCCCGCCGAAATCGTCGCCAAGATGGTTGAAGGCAGCGTGCAGAAGTACCTGAAGGAAGTGTCGCTGCTGAACCAGCCGTTCGTGAAGAACGACAAGCAGACGATCGAGCAAATGCTGAAGGCGGCGGGCTCGTCGGTGCGAAAGTTCGCGCTCTTCGTCGTGGGCGAGGGCATCGAGAAGCGTCAAGACGACTTCGCCGCCGAAGTGGCCGCGCAAGTCGCCGCCGCGAAGCAGCAGTAATCGAGCGGTTTGCCGTACCCGCGGCGGCCGCCAGGGCCGGCCGCGGGGGTTCGTTCAAGCGAACCGTCGGGGTTGACCCGGTTCTCTGCCGCAGCGCCTCGGTAGGCGCCGCGTTGGTGGCCGGGCTTGGCTCCAATATGTTTCACCCCTACAGTTCCACATTGTCGTGATCTCCTTGACGCGATCGGATACCGCTATGCCCACAGCCTACAAACGCGTTCTTCTCAAACTCTCCGGTGAAGCTTTGATGGGCGATGATGCCTTCGGCATCAATCGCGCGACGATCGAACGCATGGTGGCCGATGTCGCCGAAGTCGTTCGGCTCGGTACGCAGCTGGCCGTCGTCATCGGCGGCGGCAACATCTTCCGCGGCGTGGCCGGCGGTGCGGCGGGCATGGACCGCGCAACGGCCGACTACATGGGCATGCTCGCGACGATGATGAACGCGCTCGCGCTGCAAGACGCGATGCGCCACGCCGGCATCGAGGCGCGCGTGCAGTCGGCGCTGCGCATGGACCAGGTGGTCGAGCCGTACATCCGGCCGCGCGCGATCCGGCAGTTGGAAGAGGGCAAGGTGGTGATTTTTGCCGCGGGCACGGGCAATCCGTTCTTCACGACCGATACGGCTGCCGCGCTGCGCGGCTCCGAAGTCGGCGCGGAAGTCGTTTTGAAGGCGACGAAGGTCGACGGCGTATACTCCGCGGACCCGAAGAAGGATACGACGGCTACCCGTTACTCGACGATCAGCTTCGACGAGGCGATCGGCCGCAACCTGCAGGTGATGGACGCGACGGCGTTTGCGCTGTGCCGCGACCAAAAACTGCCGATTCGCGTGTTTTCGATCGTCAAGCCGGGCGCGCTCAAGCGGATCGTACAAGGTGAGGACGAGGGCACCCTCGTCCACGTGTAAACTCCCGAAATACAAGCGGGGCGCGTCTTGAGTCCGCGGTGCAGCATGGCGCCGCGCACCGGCGAATCCGCATAGCGATGAAGTTTTGGAGGTCTAAATGAGTGTGGCAGAGGTCAAAAAGGGCGCCGATCAGAAGATGCAGCGTTCGATCGAAGCGTTCAAGAACGATTTGGCGAAGATCCGTACGGGCCGCGCACACACGGGGCTGCTCGATCACATCCAAGTCGACTACTACGGCTCGAACGTGCCCATCTCGCAAGTGGCCAACCTGACGCTGATCGACGCACGCACGATCGGCGTGCAGCCCTGGGAAAAGAAGATGGTCGCCGTGGTCGAAAAGGCGATTCGCGAATCCGATCTCGGTCTGAACCCCGCAACGCAGGGCGATTTGATCCGCGTGCCGATGCCCGCATTGACGGAAGAGCGCCGGCGCGAGCTGACGAAGGTCGTCAAGAGCGAAGGCGAGACGGCGAAAGTGGCTGTGCGCAATCTGCGTCGCGATGCGAACGAAGCGCTCAAAAAGCTCGTCAAAGACAAGGAAATTTCGGAGGACGACGAGCGTCGTTCCAGCGACGAGGTGCAAAAGCTCACCGATAAATACGTTGCCGAAATCGACAAGCTCGTCCATACGAAAGAAGCCGAGATCATGACCGTTTGAGGCGGCTTCGTCTCGACGCGCTTTTCTTTTCTTTTTTCAGCAGTTTCAGTCCGGGCGGCCATGACCTATACCAGCTCTACCGTTCGCGTACCTGATGTCGCGGCTGTGCCGCGGCATATCGCGATCATCATGGACGGCAATGGCCGTTGGGCGACGCAGCGCCGCTTGCCGCGGGTGGCCGGGCATACGCGCGGCGTCGATGCGGTGCGCACGGCAGTCGAAGCCTGCGCGCGCGCCGGCGTCGAGTACCTCACGCTGTTCGCGTTCAGCTCCGAGAATTGGCGGCGGCCCGTCGACGAAGTGTCCTTCCTGATGCGCCTGTTCGTCACGGCGCTCGAGCGCGAAGTTGGCAAGCTGCACGCCAACGGCATTCGGCTGCGCGTCGTCGGCGATTTGTCCCTATTCGATCGCCGCGTGCAGGATGCGGTCCGCCGCGCCGAAACGAAAACGGCCCGCAACACGGGGCTCACGCTGACGATCGCCGCGAACTACGGCGGCCGCTGGGACATCATGCAAGCGGCCCGTAAGCTCGCGGAACAATCGGTCGAGCAGGGGCGGGTCGTCGATATGGACGAAACCTCGCTCGCCCAGCATTTGGCCATGGCGTATGCGCCCGAGCCCGACCTGTTCATCCGGACGGGCGGCGAAACGCGCATCAGCAACTTTCTGCTGTGGCAGCTGGCCTATACCGAGCTGTACTTCACCGATACGTACTGGCCCGATTTCGACGCCAATGCGCTGTCCGATGCGATCGCCTCGTATGCTCGCCGGGAGCGCCGATTCGGCCGCACCAGCGCGCAGCTCGCGCCGCAGTCACAGGACGCGTCGTCGCACGAGGCGCCTTCCCAAAACGCCGACTCCCTTCCATGCTGAAAACGCGCGTCATCACCGCCGTCGTCCTGCTGGCGGTGCTGCTCCCGGTCACGCTGTTCGCGCCGGTGGCGGCCTTCGGCGCGCTCATCGCGCTCGTCATGGTCTTCGGTGCATGGGAGTGGGCGAGGCTGTTGAAGCTGCCCGGCCTGGCGCCCGTAGGCTACGCAGTGCTCGCAGCGCTCGCGCTTGCCGCCAGCACGCGTCTAGGCATCGGCGTTCGCGCGGCGCGGCCGTTGTTCGAGGCAGCGACGGTCTTCTGGATTCTCACGGGGCCATATGTGCTAGCGCGCAAGCCCACGCTCGCGCACGGCGCCTGGCGGCTGTTCCTCGTCATCGCGGGGCTGGTCGTCTTGGTCGCCTGCTGGCACGCGCTCGTCGCGGCCCGGTTGCTGGGCGTACCTTTCGTGCTGTCGGTGCTGCTGGTGGTTTGGCTCGCCGATATAGGCGCATACTTTGCCGGCAAGGGGTTCGGCAAGCACAAGCTCGCACCGGCCATCAGTCCGGGCAAGACCTGGGAAGGCGCGGTCGGCGGCTGGGTCGCCGTGATGGCCGTGGCTGTCGCCGTCATGGCGGCGCACGTATTCGAGCCGACGCTCGTGTCGGCGCTGATGCAGCGGGCCGGCGTCGTGCGGGCGCTGCTCATGCTGACCGTGCTGGTCGCCTTCAGCATCGTCGGCGATCTGTTCGAATCGATGCTCAAGCGTCAAGCGCTCGTTAAGGATTCAAGCGCACTGCTGCCTGGCCACGGCGGCGTGCTGGACCGCATCGACGCGCTGCTGCCGGTGCTGCCGCTCGCGATGCTGGTCATCGGCTAGAGCTAGAGAGAGATATGAAAAAACGTCTGACACTGCTCGGTTCCACGGGCTCGATCGGCGAGAGCACGCTCGATGTCGTCGCTCGCCACCCGGAGCGCTTCTCGGTGTATGCGCTCACCGCGCATCGCAACGGCGACAAGCTCGTCGCGCAGTGCCTTCGCTTCAAGCCGGATGTCGCCGTCGTGGGCGACGCGCAAACGGCCGCGAGCGTACAAGCGCAGCTCAAGGCGGCCGGCTCCGAGACGCAAGTGGCCCACGGCCCCGACGCGCTCGTGCAGGTGGCCGGAAGCGCGCAGTGCGACACGGTCGTCGCCGCGATCGTCGGCGCCGCCGGGCTTGCTCCCACGCTGGCCGCGGCGCGCGCCGGCAAACGCATTCTGCTGGCGAATAAGGAGGCGCTCGTGATGTCGGGCGCGATCTTCATGGACGCCGTGCGCGACCATGGCGCGACGCTCTTGCCCGTCGACAGCGAGCACAACGCGATTTTTCAGTGCCTGCCGCGCGATGTTGCGGAGCATGGCGGCGTGACGAAAATCATTCTGACGGCGTCGGGCGGTCCTTTCCGCACGCGCGAGCCCGCCACGCTCGCCGATGTCACGCCCGACGAGGCCTGCAAGCATCCGAACTGGGTCATGGGCCGCAAGATCTCGGTCGATTCAGCCACGATGATGAACAAGGGCCTCGAAGTCATCGAGGCGCATTGGCTGTTCGGCTTGGCCGGCGATCGCATCGACGTGCTGATCCATCCTCAGAGCGTCATTCATTCGCTCGTGTCGTACGCCGATGGCTCGGTGCTGGCGCAGCTTGGCAACCCGGACATGCGCACCCCCATCGCCCACGCGCTCGCGTTTCCCGAGCGCGTCGATTCGGGCGTGCCGCAGCTCGATCTCGCGCAGATCGCTTCGCTTCATTTCGAGAAGCCCGATTACGATCGTTTCCCGTGTCTCGCGCTCGCTATGCAGGCGCTCGCGGCCGGCGGCATCGCTAGCGCGGCGCTGAATGCGGCGAATGAGGTGGCCGTGGACGCGTTCCTCGAGCGCCGCATTGGTTTCATGGACATTGCCAGCACGGTCGACGCCGTGCTCGGACGTCTGCCCAACCGTACGCCGAGCGGGTTGGACGATGTGCTCGACGCCGACGCGCAAGCGCGTCGCGCGGCGCACGACTTCATCGCTGGCCGCTCGCTCCTCGCGCAGGCGGCCAGTCGCACGAGTCCGGCCGATCGCGCTGTGCAGTGAGAGGCTGATGAACCTGCTGATCGAAGTCGCCGCATTCGCCGTCGCGATAGGCGTGCTCGTCGTCGTGCACGAGTACGGGCACTATAGCGTCGCGCGGCTGTGCGGCGTCAAAGTGCTGCGGTTTTCGATCGGCTTCGGGCGGCCCCTCGCGAGCTGGGTCGGGCGCAAGTCGGGTACCGAATGGACGATTTCGGCCTTGCCGCTCGGCGGCTACGTCAAGATGCTGGACGAGCGCGATCCGGGGCCGGGCATCGCCCCCGACGAGCTGCGCTATGCGTTCAATCGCCAGCACGTCGCTAAACGCATTGCCATCGTGCTGGCGGGCCCGTTCGCCAACTTCGTGCTGGCCGTGGCGCTGTTCTCGATCGTTTTCGCGACGGGGGTGAGCGAACCGGTCGCCAGGCTCGCGACGCCGACCGCCGGCAGCATCGCCGCCCGCGCCGGCTTCGACGGCGGCGAAACGGTCGTGGCGATCGGCGACGAGCGGGGCACGGACGTCGAAGCGGTCCGGTCCTGGTCGGATTTGCGCTGGAAGCTGCTCGACGCCGCCTTCAATCATCGCCGCGTCGTCCTCAAGGCGCGCGATGGCCGCGGCACGTACGATTTTCAGGTCGATCTGCGCCATGTCCCCGACAGCGATCTCGACGACGATTTCCTGACGAAGCTCGGATTCGATCAAGGCGGGACGCTTTCGGTCGCGGCCGTCGAGCCGGGCAGCGCCGCGCAGCGGGCGGGTTTGCAGCCCGGCGACACGCTGCGCTCGGCCGGCGGAGCGCCGATCGACGGGGCCCAGGCATTCATCGCCTACGTCAAGGCGCGTGCGGGGCGTCCGGTCGTGCTCGGTGTCGAGCGCGGCGAGAGCGGCCAGCCGCTCACGCTGACGGTCGTGCCCGACGCCCGCGAGGACGTGCAGACGGGCGCGACGTCCGGCCGCATCGGCGCAGCGCTGGCGACGCATGTCGAATCGGTGAACGTGCGGTACGGCCTTGGCGAGAGCGTGACGCGCAGCGCGCGGCGCACCTGGGATATCGCCATTTATTCCTTGCGGATGTTCGGCCGCATGCTGACGGGCGAGGCTTCCCTGAAGAACCTTTCCGGCCCGGTCACGATCGCCGACTACGCCGGCAAGAGCGCTCAGCTTGGCTGGGCGCCGTTCCTTTCGTTCCTCTCGCTCGTCAGCATCAGCCTCGGCGTGCTGAACTTATTGCCGATTCCGGTATTGGACGGGGGGCATCTGTTATATTATTTGGTTGAAGCCGCAACGGGCAAAGCCGTGTCGGAACGTTGGCAACTCGTTCTGCAAAGGGCTGGCCTCGTGTGCATCGTCGTTTTGTCGGCGATTGCGCTCTTCAACGATCTGGCTCGTTTAATCCATTTTTAAAGTGTCCGGCGGCGCGCGCTTGCACAGCCGCGGTGGACAGATGCAGCTAAAAACACTGGGGAAGCACGTTGTTCAAACCTCATCGCTTTGTTCCTAAGACGGTTGCGGTCGCGGCGCTCGCCGCTCATGGGCTCATCGCTCACGCGGCGACGGCGCCTTTCGTCGTAAAAGACATCCGCATCGAGGGCTTGCAACGGGTCGAGCCTGGCACGGTGTTCTCCTACCTGCCGATCAAGCAAGGCGATACGTTCACCGACGATAAAGCGTCCGAGGCGATCCGCGCCCTGTATGCGACCGGCTTCTTCAGCGATGTGCGCATCGCGACGCAAGGCGATGTCGTCATCGTCAACGTCGTGGAGCGTGCCGCGATCGGCACGATCGATTTCGCCGGCCTCCACGAATTCGAGAAGGATGCGCTCGACAAGGCGCTCAAGGGCGTGGGGCTTTCGCCGGGGCGCTACTACGACAAGGCGCTCGTCGATCGCGCGGAGCAAGAGCTCAAGCGCCAGTACCTCACGCGCGGCTTCTACGCGGCTGAAGTCACGACCACGATCACGCCGCTCGACAACAGCCGCGTGGGGATCCTCTTTACGGTGAACGAAGGCCCGAGCGCGAAGATCCGCCAGGTCAATTTCATCGGCAACAAGACCTTCAGCACGAGCACGCTGCGCGACGAAATGCAGCTGTCCACGCCGAACTGGTTCTCGTGGTACACGAAGAACGACCTGTACGCGAAAGACAAGTTCACCGGTGACCTCGAAAACGTCCGCTCGTATTACCTGAATCGCGGCTACCTCGAGTTCAACATCGAGTCGACCCAGGTGTCGATCACGCCGGACAAGAAGGACATGTATCTGACGGTCACGCTGCATGAAGGCGAGCCGTACACGATTTCCTCCATCAAGCTGGCCGGCAATCTGCTCGATCGCGAAGCGGAG
>DATJJH010000118.1:0-5643 GCA_035492395.1 Trinickia sp.
CGCCCGCGCCGCGGCCTCAATCCGCGCACCCTGTTGATCCAGGGGCGCGGCGACAGATGTGCCGAATATCATCATTACAGTTTGGACAAGTCGATGTGCAGGGTCTTGACCAGATCGCGAATCTGGTTATAGGCAGCGTCGGTTTGCGCCACCGTCTTCAAGGCTGGGCCTTGGTTGGACGCGAGGAACTTTTGGTCCGCCGCGGGCAGCTCGTGCAGATCGAGCGAGCTGAGAACTTTCGTCAGGCGCGCCTTGAAATCAGCGGGCAGATCGCCGCGCACTGCGATCGGATCGAGAGGAATCGGATCCGATTTCCACAGGGTCACGTAAGCGTTGGGATCGTACTCGCCGTGGTCCTTCGCGGTGCCGATTTCCTCGCTGTTGAGCTCACCCGCCTGAACTTTGTGATTGCGCAGAGCTTCGAACGTCGCCGTGTGGCTGCCCGCATAGATCGCCGTCACACCGTGATCCGGATCGACGCCGTTCTTGCTGAGGCCGAATGCGGGAAAGAGGTGGCCGGAGGTCGAGCTCGGGTCCGAATACGCGAACGAGTGGCCCTTTGTATCGGCGATGGTCTTGAGGCCCGAGCCGGGCCACGTGACGATCGATGCAAAGTAGCTGGCCGGTTTGCCGTTCTCGTCGGAGAAAGCGGCAACGGCGTCCGCGTGCGCGACCTGGTGTGCAAGGACGTATCCGAGCGGGCCGAACTCGCCGAATTCGAGCTTGTCGTGGCGCATCGCTTCGATTTCGGCGGTGTAGTTCGTTGCGACGAAGAGCTCGACCTTGCAGCCGAGCTTGTCGCCGATCAGCTTGGCGATGTCACCATAGACGGGTATCAGGCGCTGGGCTGACTCGTACGGCTCGACGCCAAAACGGACCGGCTCGTCGATCGGGCAGGTTCCGGCGGCATGGGCCGTATTGGCGGCCAGGCCGGCGATCAGTGCGGCAGCAGCAAAAACTTTGGACACCTTCATATCTTCCCCGAATAGTTGGGCGTTGAGCAACGTGGTCCGGTTGGGTGCGCCGATTCACGTGCGAGCCATTGTGCGGGGCGTAGATGATGAATTTGTGAAAGTGCAGTACTGTGGCGTGAAATTGACGATTGCGCGCCGAATGTCCGGATGTCTAGATGTATCGACATCCGAACATAGCGGTATAGGTATATGCCGTTATGTCCGGTGCTGCCTATGGCAGGGATTTCAGCAAGGGGTAAGCACGTCGAGCAGCGCGCGACCGCCTTCTTCAAGCGCGCCTGAGTTGTCGATCATGGCAAGCGTCACCTGGGGCGGCACGGCGAAGGGCACACGGCGCGCGAGTCGCGCACGCACCTCGTCGAGCGTCTCCCGCCCGCGCGCGGCGAGCCGTGCAGCCAGAACGTCCGGCTGCGCGTCGATATGAACGGCCGTGAGTGATGGATAGCGCGTGAGCGCTTGCTCCAGATACTCCCGCGAGCCGTTGACAACAACCGTCATCCCGCGCGCCATCCACGATTCGATCTCGATGCCGATTCCGTAGTGCATGCCGTGGCTCGACCACTGAAGCGCAAAAAGACCGAGATCTGAGCGCACGCCGAATTCCTCATGGCTCAGATGCACGTGGTTCTCACCGCCGGCGTCCGCCGCGCGTGTGATGTAACGGTGCGCGAAGACGACGCGCGAGCCGTAGAGGCGCTGGCGCGCAAATGCGAGCAGGGTATCCTTGCCTGCGCCGGACGGGCCCATAACGTATACGAGGCGGCCGGTCATTGCTTGGCTCCGAACGGTAGGCGGGCCGCCAGCACGAACGGTTGGCCGGGTTTAAGCTCCACGAAGAGCGCTGCACCGTCGATCGGCAGTGGGCCGAGTTCGGGCAGCTGCATGCGCCACCAATCAATAAGCACTTGCTGATCGTCCGGTTCGATCGAGTCCGAAAGCGTCATATGAAAGCGGAACTCGTCGAGCACATAGGGGTAGCCCCAGCGTTCGAGCAACTCGCGCTGCCGAGGGCTGAGATCGGATTCGAGGCGGCGGCGGCGCTCGGCGTCGCTTGGCATGGCGCGCAAGGCAACGAATTCGTGCAGTGCATCGGACGCAAGCTCGCGCATAGCGGCTTCGCCATCGGGGGTGGCAGGCCGGATAGCGACGAATTCGTGAAGGGCCGCAGCTTCCACGGGCAATTCAAAGGGGTGTTGCCGTCGAGCCCAGGCAAGTGCGCGTTCGAGCAGATCGTGGGGCTTCGCGCCCGGCGCGAGGCGTGTCGGCGCAACGAGCGTTCCATGCCACCCGTAGCGCTGCGGTGCACGTGAGAGGCTGGCCACGTCGACCGAGCGCGCGGCAAGTGCCGGAATCGTCGGCGGTGCGAGCACTGTTGCCGATTCGGGATCGCGTGAGAGCCACTGGCAACCTGTACTCCACCATGACGATTCACGTGCGGGCGCGTAGTAGATAGCGAATCGGGTCTCGGGCGTCCAGTCAAAGGGTGCGTTGAATTGAGCGTTCATCTTCATTGTGCTGGCTGATCGTTAGTCTTGTTCGACATAGAGCTGCACTCGGTCGGCGGCGAAATGGGTGATGCCGTACTTGATGGGCAGGCCTTCGATATCGACGTCGACGTTCTCGACCCACAACACCGGCTGCTGCCTATTGATGTTGAGCCGCCGTGCGACCTCAGCATCGGGCAGCGTGCTGCCGATACGGCTCCAGCGCCGCGAGTAATCGGCAACGCCATACTCCGCGAGCGCCTCGGAAAACGCCCCTCCTGTGCGTTCTAGCGTTTCCGGCAGCCCTGAGAAGCGCGCCGCGGGATACCAGGCGTACGCATACGTGAGCGGTACGCCGTCTGCCGCATGCAGCGATTCGGTGCGATAGACGAGCGTGCCCGTGCGCAGGCCCAATGCCTTGGCGACTTTCGGTTCGGCCTTCATAGACGCTGTAGACAGCACGGTGCCGCGCGCGAGATGACCCTGCTCGCGCAAGTTTTCCGTGAAGCGGGTGCGGCGGCCGATGGTGTAATCGATGGCACCCGGCTGCACGAATGTGCCGCGTCCTTGCTCTACGCTGACGAGCCCCTGCGCGGCAAGGCCAAGCATCGCACGGCGGACGGTGTGACGATTCACGCCGAAGCGCTTGGCCAGCTCGCTCTCGCTCGGCAGGCGCCCGCTCTCGCCA
The DNA here is from genome assembly GCA_035492395.1 of Trinickia sp. Taxonomy (GTDB): domain Bacteria; phylum Pseudomonadota; class Gammaproteobacteria; order Burkholderiales; family Burkholderiaceae; genus Trinickia. Next base: position 3,147 of record DATJJH010000118.1, read on the forward strand.
AAACCACTGGCGGCGATTTCCGAGGCGAGCACCTGTTCGATCTGTCGCCACACCGCCACACCTGCGCCGCGCTCGAGTGCGCTGGCGGCGGCGGGCGATCGCCCGGGTTCCGCGCTTGTGCCGTTGTTGCTGCGTTTCATCATTGTGTCATTCCAATCGGGTCGAATGTCGCTGCGGCGCACATTGTATGGGCGCGAAGATAACCGGTTTGTGAAAAAGTCCGGGAACGTTGGCTGAATATCGCGCACCGCTGTCATCGGCGCTATGTTAACATGGCGCAAAGTTCATCTAGTCGTCTAGACGACTAGATGAAAGTGAAGTGAAGACGGTGCGGTGAATAGACGGTGAATTGGTCCATGTCCGACAGGCGGACGCCAGGAAATGGCGGATGGCTTGAGCGATATGGAAGAGGCGCGGGCACGATGGTTCTCGGCCCGCACGGCGAAGTGCATTCGAGATTCATAAGGGACTGGGTACATGAAGGAGTCATCCTCCGACATCGCGCTCGAGCGGCGGCACTGGCTCGCACAGTTGGCGAGGGCGCCGCGTGCGACGCTCGAGTCGGCGCTCAAGGCGGTTTGCGAAGGTGCGCCGCTGCCGGCGTTCGACTGGCTGCGGGAGCCACAAACGGGTTTGGCGATGGTGCGCGGCCGCATCGGCGGCACGGGCGATCCGTTCAACGCCGGCGAAGCCACGGTGACACGTGCCGTGCTGCGCCTGAAGTCGGACGCGGGTGCCGGTGCCGTCGGCATTGCGTATCAACTGGGGCGTGATAAGCGGCGCGCGGAACTGGCGGCGCTCGCCGATGCGATGCTGCAGTCGCCCATGTGGCGTGAGGCGGTAGAAGCACAGCTAATGGTGCCGCTCGCGCAGTCGCTCGAGGCAGAGCGACGCGAGCGCGCGCAGAAGACGGCTTCCTCGCGCGTCGATTTCTACACGATGGTTCGGGGCGCATGATGACCGACAAATTTTCCTCGCTCGATTCGCTCGTGCGCGGCTTCGCTGATCCCGTGCATGACGCGCAATCCACTTTCCGGGTCATGCTCAATGCGCTGGCGCGCCCTGGAACGGTCTGCTCCATCGAGGCAGTGCTCGATGAAGACGTTGAACGCCAGTGGCCGGCGGCCGCGTTTGCGGCCATGCTGAGCATCGCGGATTTCTCGACCCCCGTCTGGCTGCAGCACAACGACGAGGCGCTCGCGCAAGCCATTCGCTTTCATACCGGCGCGCCGCTTGCAAGCGCAGCAGACGCAGCCGCATTCGCCTACATCGCCGATGCAGCGGCAATGCCTGCGCCCGATGCATTCGCGCAAGGTACGCCGGAAGAACCGCAGAACTCGGCGACGGTCTTCATTCGCGTGGAAGCGTTCGAAGGCGGCAAGCCCCTCACGCTCTCGGGGCCCGGCATTCGCACAAGCGTCAATATTGCGCCGGTTGGCATTGCCGATGCGTTCTGGCATGAGCGGGCATCGCTCGCGGCGCAAGCGCCTTGCGGCATCGATTGTTACCTGGTGTGCGGCCGCTCGGTGATGGGCATCCCGCGCACGACTCGAGTGGAGCACAACTGATGTACGTCGCAGTCAAAGGAGGCGAGCGCGCGATCGAAGCCTCGTGGCGCCTGCTCGAAGCGGCTCGTCGCGGCGATCGCGCCGAGCCTGAGCTGACGATCGCACAGATTCGTCAGCAGATGCGTCTCGCCGTGGCGCGTGTCATGACCGAAGGGTCCGTCTACGACGAAGAGCTCGCGGCGCTTGCGCTCAAGCAGGCGGCCGGTGATGTCGTCGAGGCTATTTTCCTGTTGCGTGCCTATCGCACGACGTTGCCGCGTTTTGGCTACACCTGTCCGATCGATACCGAGCGGATGGATGTTCAACGCCGCATCTCGGCGACGTTCAAGGATGTGCCTGGCGGTCAGCTGCTTGGCCCGACCTACGATTACACGCAGCGTCTGCTGGACTTTTCGCTGCTCGCCGATGAAGCCGCAGCCGCAAGCGCCGACGGTGTGTCGTCGGCCACTCAATCGGACGCGCCGTGCGCCGCTGCCGCGGCAGAGTCGGCACCGATGCCGCGCGTGGTCGCGTTGCTCAACGCCGAGGGCTTGATCGAGCAGGAGCAACCCACGCCGGATGCCGTGGAGCCGAGGGATCTTGCACTCGAGCCGCTCTTGATGCCGGCCGATCGTGCGGTTCGTTTGCAAAATCTCGCGCGTGCCGATGAGGGTTTCCTGCTTTCGATCGGTTATTCGACGCAGCGCGGTTACGGACGCAACCATCCGTTTGCGGGTGAGATCCGCTTTGGCACAGTGGCTGTGGAGATGGAGATTCCCGAACTCGGCTTTGCAGTCGAGCTCGGAGAGATCGACGTCACAGAATGCCAGATGATCAACCAATTCGCCGGCAGCCAAAAGGCGCCGCCGAGCTTTACCCAGGGATATGGGCTGGCCTTCGGACACTCGGAGCGCAAGGCCATGGCCATGTCGCTCGTCGACCGCGCGTTG
>DATJJH010000119.1:0-12187 GCA_035492395.1 Trinickia sp.
GCCCGCTTCCTTCAGGCGCACCGCCTCTTCCACGGCGATTTCGTCGAACGGATTCATCGACATCTTCACATTCGCAATGTCGACGCCCGTGCCGTCCGACTTCACCCGGACCTTGACGTTGTAGTCGACCACGCGCTTGACCGGTACGAGAATCTTCAAGGTTGCTGTCTCCTTATGCAGCGTCGGTCAAACGACGCATTTGTCTCGCAGAGCAGCGACCTGCCCCGCATCGAGCGCGAGCCATTCGTCGAGCACCGCGTCTGTATGTTCGCCCAGCATCGGCGGGGCGTATCGGTATTCGACAGGCGTGTCCGACATCCGAATCGGATTGGCCACGAGCGGCACCTTGCCCGCCAAGGGGTGGACCATTTCCATCCGCATTCCGCGGGATTGAACGTGCGAGTCGGCGAATACCTCGTCCATGCGATTGATCGGGCCGCACGGTACGCCACACGCCTCGAGCGTCGTCACCCAATTCGCCGTCGTGCGCGTAACGGTCACCGCACACAAGGACTCGATAAGTTGGTCTCGATGCCGCACACGCAAAGCATTATTGCGAAAGCGCTCGTCCCGCGCCCACTCCGGCCGCCCTAGCGCCTCGCACAGGCTCTTGAATTGCGCGTCGTTACCGACGGCGATGATCATGTAGCCGTCGGCCGTCGGGAAATCCTGGTACGGCACGATGTTCGGATGCGCGTTGCCCATCCGTCGCGGCACGTCGCCGCCGACGAGGTAGTTGGCCGCTTGATTCGCCAGCGACGCGATCTGCACGTCGAGCAGCGCGAGGTCGATCTGCTGGCCTCGCCCCGATCGTTCGCGATGCGCCAACGCGGCGAGAATGGCCACGGTCGAATACAGTCCCGTCATGACGTCGGTCAGCGCCACGCCGACCTTCATCGGCCCCTCGCCCGGCGCACCATCCGGCCGCCCGGTCAGGCTCATCAATCCGCCCATGCCTTGAATCAGAAAATCATAGCCGGCGCGCGCGGCATACGGGCCGGTTTGCCCGAAGCCGGTGATCGAGCAGTAGATGAGCCGCGGGTTGATCGCCGACAGGCTTGTATAGTCCAGCCCGTACCGCGCCAACCCGCCGACCTTGAAGTTCTCGATGACGATATCGGCCTTGCCGGCAAGCTGCCGGATCAGCGCCTGACCGTCGGCCTGCGCCATATCGATCGTCACCGATCGCTTGTTGCGGTTGGCGCTCAGGTAGTACGCGGATTCGCCGGTAGGTTCGCCATCGACGTCGGCAAGCCAGGGCGGGCCCCACGCGCGCGTATCGTCGCCCGCGCCCGGACGCTCGACCTTGACGACGTCTGCCCCTAGATCGGCCAACAACTGGCTCGCCCAGGGTCCGGCCAGCACGCGCGACAGATCGAGCACCCGCAGGTCGGACAGGGCGCCTTGTTGCTTCAAGTCGCTCATAGTCGCTTAGAACGCCGCGATGCCGGTGATGGCGCGCCCAAGAATGAGCGCGTGGATGTCGTGCGTGCCTTCGTAGGTGTTGACCACCTCCAGGTTCACGAGGTGCCGCGCAATTCCGAATTCGTCGCTGATGCCGTTTCCGCCGAGCATGTCACGCGCTTGGCGGGCGATATCGAGCGCCTTGCCGCAGGAGTTGCGCTTCATGATCGACGTGATTTCGACTGCTGCCGTGCCTTCGTCCTTCATCCGACCTAGTCGCAGGCAGCCTTGCAGGCCGAGCGTGATTTCCGTTTGCATGTCGGCGAGCTTTTTTTGGATCAGTTGGTTCGCCGCGAGCGGCTTGCCGAACTGATTGCGCTCGAGCACGTATTGCCTGGCACGATGCCAGCAATCTTCCGCCGCGCCGAGCGCGCCCCACGCAATGCCGTATCGTGCGCTGTTCAGGCACGTGAACGGCCCCTTGAGCCCTCGCACGTGCTCGAACGCGTTCTCTTCCGGGCAGAACACTTCATCCATGACGATTTCGCCCGTGATCGACGCACGCAGGCCGACCTTTCCGTGGATGGCCGGAGCGGACAATCCTTTCCAACCTTGTTCCAGCACGAATCCGCGAATCGCCCCTTCGTCGTCCTTCGCCCATACGACGAAGACATTGGCGATCGGGCTGTTCGTGATCCACATCTTGCTGCCCGTCAGCAGATAGCCGCCGTCGACGCGCTTGGCGCGCGTACCCATGCTGCCCGGATCGGAGCCGTGATTCGGTTCGGTCAGCCCGAAGCACCCGATCCACTCGCCGCGAGCGAGCTTCGGCAAATATTTGCTCTTGACCGCCTCGCTGCCGAACTCATTGATGGGGACCATCACGAGCGAAGATTGCACGCTCATCATCGAGCGATAGCCGGAGTCCACGCGCTCGACTTCGCGCGCCACAAGCCCGTAACTGACGTAGTTCAACCCGGAACCGCCGTACGCCTCGGGAATCGTCACGCCAAGCAAGCCAAGTTCGCCCATCTCGCGAAAAATCTCGACGTCGGTCCGTTCGTGACGAAATGCATCGAGCACGCGCGGCGCCAGTCGTTCTTGGCAGTAAGCACGCGCCGATTCCTGCACCATGCGCTCTTCGTCCGTCAGCTGCTGATCGAGCAGCAACGGATCGTCCCATTTGAAGCTGGCTGACTTGTGCTGTGCACGCATTTCGTACTCGAAAAAGAAGTGGTGTGAGCGCCACTTTAATGACAGCTTGCATCGCACACAAACGATTTGTTCTCACTGATCTGTGCGAAAATCTCACTCGTTGTCGGCACACCGGAGACCCACCGCCATGCGTAGGAAGATTCCCTCCACGGGTGCGCTCTGCGCATTCGAATCCGCCGCGCGCCACCAGAGCTTCACAAAGGCGGCGGACGAACTGGCCGTCACGCAAAGCGCGATATGCCGCCAGATCGGTACGTTGGAAGATTTCTTGGGGGTAAAGCTGTTTCGCCGCAGCCGTCGCGGCGTGGCGTTGACCGAAGCCGGGGCGGCTTATAGCCGAAGGGTCGTCGCACGCCTCGACGATTTCGAACGCGATACGCTCGAACTCATGGCGCGGGGGGGACAAGGCGCGACGCTCGAACTGGCCGTGGTGCCCACGTTCGCCACGAAATGGCTGTTGCCGCGCTTGCCGATGTTCCACTCGGCGCATCCGGACATCACGGTAAACCTCACCTCGCAGACGCGCCCTTTCCTATTCGAAGGCACGGAATTCGACGCCGCCATTCACCCCGGCACCGGTATTTGGCCGGGCACGGAAGGGTTGCGGCTGATGGGGGAAACACTGGTCGCGATATGCAGTCCGGCCTTGCTCGCATCGCGAGGCGCAATGAAGCGAAACGACTGGAAGCGTTACAGATTGCTGCAGCAGAGCACGCGGCCTTACGCCTGGCGCGAGTGGTTCGCCTCCCAGGGCATGGAAGTCGAAGGCGATATGGCGGGGCCGCGGCTCGAACTGTTCTCTATGATTGCCGAAGCGGCGAAGCAAGGGATGGGGATCGCGCTCATGCCGCGCCTGCTCGTGGAGGACGAACTGAAAAGCGGCGCGCTCGTGCAGGTGTCCGCGCACGAGCACCCGAGCAGCCGCTCGTACTATTTGATATTCCCCGAGGAGAAGACGGAAAACGCGGCGCTGAGCCGGTTCCGCGATTGGATCGCGGGGCAAGCCGGCATTCCAGCCGGTCCCGCCCGCGACGCGGCTTGGAACGTGGCTTAGAACTTGTGCCGCAGGCCGACGCTCGTCAAGAACTGATGGTTCGTCGACGAGGGGCCGCCGCTGCCGCCGATGAACGCGCCGTTGAATATCGTCGGCCCGGCGCCGCTGACGGTTTGGTACTCGGCCATCAAATAGAGGTCGGTGCGCTTGGACAGCGAATAGGCCGTCATCAGGTTGAACTGATTCCATCGCGGCTTCGCTCGCACCGAGGCGTTCGAATAGCTGCCGTCGGTGAACGTGTACGACGCCGCGACCACCCACGCCGGATTGATCAGATACCGGATGTTGGCTTCGTAATTGTCGAACGTCAGATCGGTGGGCAACCCCGTCGGCGCAGGCGCCAGCGTGCTGCCGCGGTAGACCGCGCTCGCCGCGCTGTAGTGCGAATGGCTCCAAACGAGTCCTAGCGTTGCCGGTCCGATCGCGTAGCCCGCCCCGACGCCCCACACCTGCTGCTTGGCGGCATGGAATGTCGCGTCGCCCGACGTCGAGGAGCCGTCGAGCGCGCCAGCCGCGCCATCGCCCGGGTTGTCGATGCTCATATACGCTGCGCTGACGGTGACGGGCCCGCGCTCGTACGTCGCGCCGGCGCTGAAGGCACGATTGTCCGCAAAATCGCCTGCCTTGTTGGAAAACGCGTACAGGCCGCCGAACTTCAGGCCTTTGAAATCCGCGCTCGCGAATTTGACGGCATTGTCGAGCCGGAAAAAGTCGCCGAAGTTGTCGTTGTCCATCGGGTGCATGAACTCGAGGCCGCCCACGAAGCTTTGAGCCAAACTGCGCGGCGCAAGGTAGTCGACGACGGAGTCGTACTGACGACCGAGCGTGACCGCGCCCCAGGGGTTGGACAGGCCCACCCATGCTTGCCGGCCGAACAAGCGTCCACCCTGCTGCAGTGTGCCGTTCGTGCCCGTAAAGCCGTTTTCGAGCTTGAAGATGGCTTTCAGTCCACCTCCGAGATCTTCGCCGCCGGTCACCCCCCAGCGATCGCCGACGATATTCCCGGTCGACGCGAATACGGCGCTATGTCCTCGCTGATTGCTTACGTAGGAAATGCCGTTGTCGATGAGGCCGTACAGCGTGACCGAGCTTTGAGCGTGAGCCGCCGCGCAAAGACAGCCTCCGATCGCGAGTGCGAGTTGCCGCTTCATTCCTTGTCTCCTGATTGTTGTCCGTGTCGTCCGGTGCGATCGAATACGTCACATTCGAATCACGAAATGCGCTAACGTTCGCACTGATCGCAGAATATTTCGACTACCCATGTTGCAACATTGGGGTTTTCGATAGCCCATCCAAGGCCGTAAGCAGCGCTATTGGCGAAAAACATCGAATCGACTGGGGGTTTGGTCGTCTTGGCACATGTCGTTTGTCGTGCTAACGTTATAACAAATTCATCCATTTCCAAGAGCAAGGTCATCCATGAACGACACCGTTCTTCTCACCGACTACGCGTGGCCCGACGACAGCGTGGAGCGCGCCGTCACTGAATCGGGCGGCTTTCGGCTAGTCGCCGGGCCCGCATCGCCCGCGTCCGCGGCGTCGATCGAAGCCCTCGTGCGCGAGCATCGGCCAGCCGGCATCTTGACGTGTTGGGCACAGGTATCGGCAGAGGCGATCGCAGCCGCGCCGGATTTGAAGATCGTCGCGCGGCTCGGCGTCGGGCTCGACAACATCGACGTCCAGGCGGCAACGGCGCGAAGCGTTCTTGTGACGAACGTGCCGGACTACTGCGTCGAGGAAGTCTCCGATCATGCGATCGGCTTCGCGCTGGCTTGGACGCGCGGCATCGCCGCATTCGACCGCGAGGTGCGCGCGGGACGTTGGTCCCCGGCCGACGCGAAGCTGCGCCGCTTGTCCTCGCTCACCTGCGGACTTATCGGCTATGGCCGAATCGGGCGCGCGACCGCGCGCAAATTCGCCGCCTTCGGGTGCCGTGTGCTGGCGCACGACCCGTTCATGCCCGCGGACGCGCAGGGCGTGCAAGCCGTTGGACTCGACGAATTACTAGCGGCAAGCGACATTGTCGTCGTGCATGCCCCGCTGACCGACAGCACCCGCCACCTCATCGATCGCGAGCGAATCGCGCGCATGAAGCCGGGGGGCTTGCTCATCAACGTGAGCCGCGGCGGCATCGTGGATACGGAAGCGGTCGTCGAGGCGCTCGAAAGCGGTCGCCTCTCCGGGGCCGCGCTCGATGTGCTCGAGTCGGAGCCCGCCGTTCCGGCGCGCTTGCTCGCGCAGCCCGGCGCGCTGCTAACGCCTCACATCGCATTTTCGTCAGACGCTTCGCTGCACGAATTGCGCGAACGCGCCGCGCAAGAAGTCGTACGCGTCTTGCGCGGCGAAGCGCCGCGCAACCCTTGCAATTTGTATAAGGTGTGACGGCGAGCGCGCCGTTTCGATTTTCCATCACTGCCGTCCCACCATGAACGAACGAAATTGCCCCGACCCGCGTCTCGACGCCTTTCTCATCGAGCACCGGCTCGCCGCCCCGAACGAACCTGCGTCTTGGCACGCCTTGACGGGCGGCGTATCGTCCGACATTTGGCGGGTCGATCTTCCGGGCCGATCACTTTGCGTCAAACGCGCGCTTTCCACCTTGAAGGTTGCCGCGCGATGGGAAGCGCCCGTTTCGCGCAACGCCTATGAATGGGCATGGATGCAATTCGCCGCGCAGCACTGCCCCGAAAACGTGCCCACGCCGCTGGCGCACGACCCGGTCCTCGGTGTATTCGCGATGTCCTTTCTTTCCCCCGCTGAGCACCCCGTTTGGAAGCAGCAGCTCATGGCGGGCGAAGTGGACCTCGAAACGGCGAAGGCAGTGGGCCGTTTGATCGGCAGCTTGCATAGTGCGAGCGCGGACAGCAGCGAACTCGCCGATGCGTTCGATACCGGCGCGAATTTCCGCGCGCTGCGTCTAGACCCTTACCTTATTGCGATGTCGGCGCGGCACCCGACGCTCGAGCGCAAACTCGGCGCACTGGCGCTTCGAACGGCCTCCATCCGCACGGCCCTCGTCCATGGCGACGTGAGCCCGAAGAACATCCTCATCGGCCCGGACGGTCCGGTCCTGCTCGATGCCGAATGCGCGTGGTTCGGCGATCCGGCATTCGATCTCGCGTTTTGCCTCAACCATCTGCTGCTCAAGTGTCTCGTGCGCCCCGACAAGGCCGAGGCGCTGATCATGTCGTTCAAGGCGCTGACCGAAGCCTACTTCGACGAAGCGGATTGGGAATTGCGGGCCAGCCTCGAAGCACGTGCGGCCTCCCTTCTGCCGGCTTTGCTGCTCGCGCGCGTGGACGGCAAATCGCCTGTGGAGTACCTGACCGACGACCGGCTACGCGATCAGGTCCGTTGGGTCGCCATCCCGCTGTTGCATGACAGCGTCGATCATCTTTATCAAGTGGCGGCGGCATGGCTCGAGGGACTCGAGCGCTACACGCCGCCAAGGTAAGCATCGCGCACGGCAAGCGACGAAGCGACGAACGATAATCACGGAGACCGGCGGCCATGCACGCTGACAGAACGACCAGCGGCGTCGAATACGTGCTCGACGATTCAATCGCCATGATTTCGAAAGGCGATCTCGACGGCAAGATTACCTACGCCAACCGGGATTTCATTTTGGTGAGCGGCTATGCCGAAAGCGAACTTCTCGGCGCGCCGCAGAGCCTGCTTGCCCACCCTGACACGCCACATCGGGTGTTCGAGGATTTCCTGCGCACCGTCCGGTCGAATCGCACATGGACGGGCGTCGCACAAGGTCTTCGTAAAAATGGCGATCACTTCTGGGTCGAGATGACGGCGGCGCCTATCTACGTGAATCGTCGAATCGCCGGTTACATCACGATTCGGACCAAACCCTCCCCGGACCGGATCCGCCTGGCGATCGAAGCCTATGCCGCGATGAAGCGCGGGAGCACCGAAATCGACATCGACGAAGGCCGACTCGTCAAGCGATCCCTCTTCCGGCGCCTGCGCATTGAGAGGCGGCTATCCGTTTCGAGCAAAATGAACGCGCTCATGGCGCTCGTCATCCTTGTCATCGCCGGCAATCTGGCCGTCGCGGCGCATGACGGCGGCGCCGTGAGCCGATGGTCCATCGGGGCGGCGCTCGCTGGAATCGCTTCCTGTATGCTCGCTTCGTTGCTTTTTCGTCAAAGCGTGACCGAGCCGTTCGCTCGGCTCAAAGACCATATCGACGCACTGGGCGAAGGCAATTTGTCGCATGCGATCGAAGCGCACGGCGACGATGAAGCCGCGCGGATCCTGCATGCGCTGCGCATTCTCCAAATCAATCTGCGGCTGCTCGTCTCGCAGATCAAGGAAACGACGGCGCTGGTCGGCAACGGCGTGACGCAGATCGCGTCGGGCAATGCCGATCTTGCCGTCAGAACCGAGGCGCAAGCCGCCTCGTTGACGCAGATCGCGGCATCCATGGCGAAGCTCACCGCCACGGTGGCCGAAAATTCCGAGAGCGCGCACGAAGCGAAGGCGCTGTCCGCGACAACGTCGAGCGTGGCGGCGAAAGGCAGGCTGGCGGTCGGCAAGGTGATCGACACGATGAAGTCGATCGAAGACGGATCTCACAAGATCGTCGATATCATCGGCGTCATCGACAGCATCGCTTTTCAGACGAACATCCTCGCGCTGAACGCGGCCGTGGAAGCAGCGCGCGCCGGGGTGCAGGGCCGCGGGTTCGCCGTCGTCGCCGAGGAAGTCCGCAACCTGGCGCGACGCTGCGCGGCGGCCGCAAAGGAAATCAAATCGTTGATCGGCGATGCCACCGAGAGAATCGATGCCGGCGGCCGCCATGTGAGCGATGCGGGCGAGACGATGACGGACATCGTCGCCGCCGTGGAACGCGTCGCGATGGTGCTGAGCGACATATCGACGGCAAGCGGTTCGCAGAGCGACGGGATCGTGCAAGTGAACGAAGCGCTGGCGCAGGTCGAGCATACGACCGAGCGCAACGCGAAACTCGTGGATCAAGCTGGACTCGAGTCTCGCCGCATGCAGGAAGAAGCCGGCAAATTGGCGAAGCTGGTCGAATCGTTCAAGCTCTCGGGCGCGCGCGCATTGTGACGATACTGCGGTCGGCAAGGCGTTCGGCGAGCACAACAGAGGGCGGACGCCCCCTTTCGCTGCAAGAGATGACACGCTCGGCGCGGATCCGAGCCCTCACTCGCTTCAACCGCGAACCGACGCCTCCGCCACCACGCTATTGCGCAGCACGCCGATCGGCGCGATCTCGATCTCGATGGTATCGCCCACTTGAATCGGCCCCACTCCGGCCGGCGTGCCCGTCATGATGACGTCGCCCGGCAGCAGTGTGAGATATCGGCTCAGGTATGCGATCAGGTACGGCACTGGGAACAAAAGGTCCGTCGAATTGCCGTTCTGCCTCACTTCGCCGTTTACGCGCGTGACGATCGACAGATTCGACGGGTCGAGCCCGGTGACGATTGCGGGGCCGAGCGGCGCGAAGGTGTCGTAGCCCTTGCCCGCGAAAAGACATCCAAAAGCGCTCTCTCGCCGTTGCAGCACCCTATCGCTGACATCGTTGCCGCACGTATAGCCGAGCACGTAGTCGAGCGCTTGGGTTTGCGGCACATGTCGTGCAACTTTGCCGATCACGACGCACAGTTCGCCCTCGAAATGCACGATCTCTCCATCGGAGGGATAGACGATCGACTCGTCAGGGCCGATCACCGCGGTGCTGGGCTTCATGAACAGCACGGGCAGATCCGGAACGGGCTTGCCGACCTCGTTCGAGTGCGCTTTGTAGTTGTAGCCTAAACCGAAGATCCTCGGTTGCGCGACCGGCGCCAATAGGCGGACGTGACGCAACTGATCACGCTCGCCGGACCGATTCAGCCCGTCGAACGGCGAGCCTGCCAGGCGTGCAATGGTTGCGTCTTCGCACGTCACGCCATAGTGGGTCGCTCCATTGAGCCGGTAGCGAACGATTCGATCGGACGGCATTTGCATTCTCCTTGATCACATTGATGCTAACGTTAGCAGGTGAGCAGACCAAGGTCAACCGCTCTTACCTGACGCGGGTGCCGGCATCTTCGCTATTGACAGAACGAAACCGGCTCTGCCACAATTTATGCGAACGTTAGCAAACAAGGAGGCGAGCGATGTGGCCATTTCATCGCGCCGAACGAACCGCTTCGGTTCCGCATGCCCGGTCGTCCTCGGATCGAGCCCGTCTAACATCAGGGGAATAGCCTTGAGCGAATCCAATCCACCCGTCTTCGCCAGTGTGCCGTTGGCGTTGCGTCGCGTCGTAACGGGGCATGATGAAACGGGCGCGTCGATGGTCGTGCAGGACGGCGCCGCGCCCCGTTCCGACGCATTTCGTCATATTCCGGGCATGATGTCCAGGCTCATTTGGGCCACGGACAGCGCGCCGACCGTGTCGTCCGGCACCACCGATCCCACGCTGTCCGTCACGAGCATCGTTCCGCCGCGCGCGGGCACTCGTTTTCTCGTGGTGACGTTTCCGCCCGATAGCGTATTCGGTGCAGCAGGGTTCGATCCGGCCGCGGCCGCGTCCGAGAATCTGGCCATCAGCCCAGGCCTTGCCGAACTGTTCGAGCCCGACGGCATGCATGCCACGCCGACGGTCGACTACGGCATCGTGCTCGACGGCGAGATTTGGCTCGAACTCGACGACGGGCGCGCGGAGTTGCTGCGCCGACATGATGTCGTCGTCCAGAACGGGACCCGCCATGCCTGGCGCAACAAAAGCGATCGCAGCGCGACACTCGCGTTCGTCTTGATCGGCGCGGCCAAAGACGCGGCCGCCTGACTCCCGATGCGCAAACGGACCGCATATCGCATTACTTGCTTGACGGTCGCGCGCAAACACGTCTTGTCGCGCACCGGCTACCACGCTTCGCCACGACGATACACAGAAGATACGAAGAGAAAACCATGACTGATGCAACGATCGCCAACCTACGCGGACGCCGCGTTTGGGATTCACGCGGCCGCCCGACCGTCGAAGTCGAGGTCACGCTGGCAAACGGCGCGAGCGGCCGCGCCATCGCGCCCGCCGGCGCTTCCATGGGCAGCGGCGAAGCCGTCGATCTGCGCGATGGCGGCAACGCCTTCGGCGGGTTCGATGTGTCGAATGCCTTGGCCGGCGTGAACGGACCGATCGCGAGTGCGCTTCGCGCAAAGGATGCCTACGATCAATCGGGTATCGATGCAGCGCTCGTCGAACTCGACGGCACGCCGAATCTGAGCCGGCTCGGCGGCAATGCGGTCGTCGCGACTTCGATGGCCGTGCTGCATGCGGCAGCCGCTAGCAGCGGGCAACCGCTCTGGCGCTATCTGGCGGGCGACGGCCCCGTGCGCATGCCCCTGCCCGAAATCCAGATCTTCGGTGGCGGCGCGCATGCTGCCCGCCGCGTCGACGTTCAGGATTTCATGGTGATGTGTCCGTCGGCCGGCAGCTTCAGCGAAGCCCTCGATTGGACCGCCGAGGTGTATCGCGCCGCAGGCGCCCTCATGAAGCAAGCGGATAAACTGCAGGGCGTCGCCGACGAAGGCGGTTATTGGCCCGCTTTCGACAGCAACGAGGAAGCGCTCGAAGCATTGACGCGCGCGATTTCGGATACCGGCTTGCGCCCCGGCAAGGACGTCGGCATATCGCTCGATATCGCCGCATCGGAATTCGGGCGCGACGGACGTTATACGCTCGCGCTGGACGGACGCACGCTCGACACCGCTCAATTGATCGACATGCTCGGGCGCTGGCTGGACGCCTACCCCATTGTCTCGATCGAGGACCCGCTGGCCGAAGACGACGAACTCGGCTTTCGCCAGTTCACGCAAACCTATGGCTCGCGCTGCCAGATCATCGGCGACGACTTTCTGGTGACGAATGCGGCGCGCGTCGAGGCGGCCGCATCGTCGGGCGCGGTCAATGCGGTGCTGATCAAGCCCAACCAAGCCGGGACGGTCAGCAAGACGCACGCCGCGTTACGCGCGGGGAAAAGTGCCGGATTCGGCACGATCGTCTCCGCGCGCTCGGGCGAAACGGAAGACGTGACGATCGCGCACCTGGCCGTCGGCTGGAACGCCGGTCAGCTCAAGGTCGGCTCGTTCTCGCGCTCCGAACGCATGGCGAAATGGAACGAAGTGCTGCGCATCGAGGAAGCGCTCGGAAAACAAGCGCTATTTAGCGGATGGGCGGCCTTGCCTTTCTACGGCGCGTCCGCCGCCCTCGGCAGCGCGCGCCTTTAGTGCTAACGTTAGCTATCGTTTGCACGATCTACTTGCACGACACATTCAGCGAGGACATTCATGTTACCCACCGTCGATCTGAAGCCGCCGTTCAACATCACGCGCGCGAGCCATATCGTGTTGAACGTCGCCGATTTGGCGAAGAGCCGCGAGTTCTACGTCGACATCGTCGGTCTCGTCGTCACGGAAGAAACCGGCGACATCTGCTATTTACGCGGGCTGTCCGAGGCGTGTCATCATAGCCTCGTCCTGATC
>DATJJH010000120.1:0-14307 GCA_035492395.1 Trinickia sp.
GAACTGGATCTCCCCGCTGCGCACGACGTCGAGCGCCACTTGCGCGATCGACTTGCCGGGGTTGAACGTGCCTTCGGGCGCCGGCTTGCTCATCGCGACGAACCATTGATCGGTCAGCATCGGTTCGAGCACGACGCCCGTGCGGTCGCCGCGCGGCACCATCAGCTTGTGGTCCTTGACCGATTCCAAGAAGCCTTGGGCGTCGAGATCGGCCACGATGCGCTTGCGCGCCTCGAAACGATCGAGCCCGCGATACGCGGCGGGCGCGTTATCGTTGACCTTCGCCTCGAGCGTGAGCATTTCGATTTGCGGCAGGCCGTGGCGCAGGCCGACTTGGTAATCGTTGAAATCGTGCGCGGGCGTGACTTTGACGACGCCCGTGCCGAATTCGCGCTCGACGTAGTCGTCGGCGATGATGGGAATCTCGCGCTCGGTCAGCGGTAGCTTGACCTGCTTGCCGATCAAGTGCGCGTAGCGCTCGTCCTCGGGATGCACCATGACGGCGACGTCGCCGAGCATCGTTTCCGGGCGCGTCGTGGCGACCGTCAAATGGCCGCTGCCGTCGGCGAGCGGATAGCGGATGTGCCACAGATGGCCGCTTTCTTCCTCGCTGGCCACTTCGAGGTCGGACACGGCCGTCATCAACACCGGGTCCCAATTGACGAGGCGCTTGCCGCGATAGATGAGGCCCTGTTCGTAAAGGCGCACGAAGACGTCGCTGACGACCCGCGACATCTTTTCGTCCATCGTGAAGTACTCGCGCGACCAATCGATCGAGGCGCCCAGCCGCCGCACCTGGTTCGTGATCGTCGAGCCCGATTTTTCTTTCCATTCCCAGACGCGTTCGACGAATTTTTCGCGGCCCAGATCATGGCGCGACACGCCCTGCTGGTCGAGTTGGCGCTCGACGACGATTTGCGTCGCGATGCCCGCGTGGTCGGTGCCCGGCAGCCACAGCGTGTTTTCGCCGAGCATGCGGTGGTAGCGCGTGAGGCCGTCCATGATCGTCTGGTTGAAGGCGTGCCCCATGTGCAGCGTGCCCGTGACGTTCGGCGGCGGCAGTTGGATCGAGAAGCTCGCACGGGGCGCGCCGGCCGCGTCCTGCGTGAAGGCCGGTTTCGCATACCCGCGTTTTTCCCATTCGGGGCCCCATTGGGCTTCGATCGTCTGGGGCTCGAAACTCTTCGCCAGCGTAGTGTCGGTCATGGTTGGAAATCCGCCGAAAAATGCTTGTGGTGATGGTGCAATACCGTGGTCGAGCGAGCGCCGGGCGGCAAAGCCGTTTCGGATCGCGAACTCGAAACCGTCAATTATAAGGGGACGGCCGATGCGTTCGTCGCGCGGCCTTATAATGATGGGCTTGCAACGCGTTGCCGCATGCGGCACACGCCGCTTCTTCCGTCGATCTCGACCCGCTGCCTCCATGCCCGAACTGCTCGCCAACCTGAACCCCGAACAATACGCGGCCGTCACGCTGCCGAACGAACCGGCGCTGATCCTGGCCGGCGCAGGCAGCGGCAAGACGCGCGTGCTGATCACGCGTATCGCGTGGTTGATTCAGCAGGGGTTCGCGTCGCCGGCCACGGTGCTCGGCGTCACGTTTACGAACAAGGCGGCGCGCGAGATGATCGCCCGGCTCTGCGCGCTGCTGCCGATCGATACGCGCGGAATGTGGATCGGCACGTTCCACGGCTTGTGCAACCGCATGCTGCGGGCTCACCACCGCGACGCGGGGCTGCCTGCCACGTTCCAGATCCTCGATACGGCCGATCAACTCTCGGCGATCAAACGCTTGATGAAGGGTCTGAACGTCGACGACGAAAAGTACCCGCCGAAAAACCTGCAGTACTTCATCAACAACGCGAAAGAGCAAGGCCTGCGCCCCGATCAGGTGGACGCGAGCGACAGCTTCAACCTGAAGTTCGTCGAGCTCTATCGCGCCTACGAGCAGCAGTGCCAGCGCGAGGGCGTGGTCGATTTTCCGGAGCTGCTGCTGCGCTGCTACGAACTGCTCGCGCACAATGCACCGCTTCGCGCACACTATCAGGCCCGGTTTCGGCACATTCTCGTCGACGAGTTTCAGGATACGAACAAGCTGCAATACGCGTGGCTCAAGCTGCTCGCGGGCAGTGCGAATGCGATTTTCGCGGTCGGCGACGACGATCAATCGATCTACGCATTCCGCGGCGCCAACGTCGGCAACATGCTCGATTTCGAGCGTGAGTTCAACGTGCGCCATCTCATCAAGCTCGAGCAGAACTATCGGTCGCACGGCTACATCCTCGATACGGCGAACGCGCTCATCTCGCACAACTCGCGGCGGTTGGGCAAGAACTTGCGCACCGACGCGGGGCATGGCGAGCCCGTGCGCGTCTACGAGGCGGCCACCGATTCGCAGGAAGCCGCCTGGGTAGTCGAGGAAGTCCGGGCGCTGATGAACAACGGCGGCCTGGCGCGCAGCGAGATCGCCATCCTCTATCGCAGCAACGCACAGTCGCGCACGATCGAGCACACGCTCGTGAATGCGGGCATCGCGTATCGCGTTTACGGCGGCCTGCGCTTTTTCGAGCGGCAGGAGGTCAAGCACGCGCTCGCGTATCTGCGGCTCATCGACAATCCGAACGACGATACGGCGTTCGCGCGCGTCGTCAATTTCCCCACGCGCGGAATCGGCGCGCGTTCCATCGAGCAGCTAGCCGACGCGGCGCGTCTATACGGCTGCTCGATGGCCGCGGCTATTCCGTATGTGACGGGCAAGGCCGGCACGAGCCTAGGCGGCTTCGCGAATCTCGTTGCGAAAATGCGCGCCGAGACTGAGCGGATGAGCTTGCCCGAAACGGTCGAGTATGTCGTGCGCGTGAGCGGCCTGGCCGATTTCTACCAAAACGAGCGCGAGGGGCAGGACCGGCTCGAGAACTTGCAGGAACTCGTGAATGCCGCCACGGCGTTCGTCAGCGAGGAGGGCTACGGCCTCGATACGCCCGCGCGCTCGATCCGGCTCGCGCCGGGCGCGACCAAGGCGCCGGAGCTGGCGAGCGCTGGGGCGCAGGACGAAACGGTCGTGCTCGACGCGGCCGGCCTTGACGATCCGGCGCAAAACCCCGACACCATGACGCCGCTCGCGGGATTCTTGTCGCACGCGTCGCTCGAGGCCGGGGAGAACCAGGCGCAAGCAGGGCAGGACGCCGTCCAGCTCATGACCGTGCACGCGGCCAAGGGGCTCGAGTTCACGGCCGTCTTCATCACGGGTCTCGAGGAAGGGCTGTTTCCGCACGAGAACAGCGCGACGGAGGCTGACGGGCTCGAAGAAGAGCGGCGCCTCATGTACGTGGCGATCACGCGCGCGAAAGAGCGGCTCTATCTGTCGTTCGCGCAAAGCCGCATGCTGCACGGGCAGACGCGCTATAACGTGCGTTCGCGTTTCTTCGACGAATTGCCCGAAACGACGCTCAAGTGGCTGACGCCGAAGGTCGAAGCGGGCGCGCGCTGGGGCGGGCGCGCCGAGCATGCCGGATGGAATCGCGATTGGTTTTCGCGGCCCGACCGCGGCGGCGCATCGGCCAGCTTCGAGGCCGCGCCGCTGCCGGCGTTCGCCAATGCGCAGCGTGCGGCCGATACGGGCTTTCGCGTCGGGCAGCAGGTCTTTCATACGAAATTCGGCGAGGGCGCCATCACGGCGCTCGAAGGCAATGGCGCCGATGCGCGCGCCCAGGTCCGGTTCAAGCGCCACGGCGAGAAGTGGCTGGCGCTGTCGGTCGCGAAGCTGCAGGTCGTCGAGTGACGGTTGGGGCTGCCTGACCGCTTGCCGATGAGCATTTTTTTAGGGGCGCTTGTTGCCGTAGTCGGCCGAGCGCCCGGTAATCGACGTTGAGCACGACACGATGAACACGATGAGCACGACGAACGACAACGGCATGCGCGGCGATCGAGGCGCGGTGCGGCGGCTCGGTGTATTGGCGGCGCTGCCGCAAGAACTGGGCGATCTCGTCGAAGCTATGCGCGCGGAAGGCGACATTCGCACGGTGACGCTGGGCCGGCGCGACTATCACGTCGGCACGGCGCAAGGCGTGCCGTGCGTCGTCACGCTCGCGCGCGTCGGCAAGGTCGCGGCCGCCGCAACCGCCAGCGCGCTGATTCACGTGTTCGACGTCGATGCGATCGTGTTCACGGGCGTGGCCGGAGGCGTGGGCCGTGGCGTGCGCGTGGGCGACATCGTCGTCGCCGATTCGCTGCTGCAGCACGATCTAGACGCGTCGCCGCTATTTCCGCGATACGAAGTGCCGCTGCTCGGCCGCTCGCATTTTTCAACGCATGCGCCGCTGGCCGGCGCACTCGCCGCCGCGTGCGAGGGCTTCGTGGCCGAAGAAGGCGCGGTGCTCTCGCAGCGCTTCGGTTTTGAATCGCCGCGTGTTCACCGTGGGCTGATCATCAGCGGCGATCGCTTCGTCGCGAGCGAGGGTGAAGTGCGCGCCCTGTCCGAGGCCCTGACCGACGCATTGGCGGTGGAGATGGAAGGGGCGGCAATGGCGCAGGTGTGCTACGAGCACGACGTGCCGTGCGCGATCGTTCGCACGATTTCGGACACGGCCGACGATCATGCCACGGCGTCGTTCACGAACTTTTTGACCGATATCGCCGGCACGTACTCGTCAGGTATCTTGCGGCGCTTTTTGGCTGCGTACGCCGAGGGGCGGACGGCTCGAATTTGAGCGGCTCGGCTCAGGGATATTTTCGTCGCGCATGGATGACGTTTAGCACCGTGACCGCGGTGGGGCCGTCTTCTATGATCACGATGTAATTTTCATGAGCGACTCACTCGGCCGTACCGGCGACCCGTCCGGGGCGCCGCGGAAACTTTGGGTCGGCCAGCCTTCCTACCTGTTCATCAATGCGCAGCCACATCTCGGTCCCGGCCCTCGGACTCTCTTCGGCAATGTACGCTTCAGTGGCATCGAGATCGTCGCGATAGCTTTGTGTCCGTACAACTGCCTTCATCCGGCCTCACGCTGGCGTTCCTTCGTCGCTCGAATCGCTTCCCATTGGTCTGAAGTGATGCGTTTATTCGTACCGTTTTCGAGGCCCGCGCGCGCAGCGTCGACTTTTCGCTGCAGCCACTCTGTATGGGACAACGCTTCATGGGCCGCTTTCAAATGCATCGAGCGATCTGGGCGCGAGACGCGCTCTGAGGCGTGATCCTCGGGGCGCCAACGACGGCTATCGATATGCGTCTCGCTTATGCCGAGTTCGCGCAATAGCAAAAGCGCCTTGCGAGGGTCGGCGAATCGACGAGCTTCGGGCGAGGAGCGCGCTTTGCGGGCCTTTATGAGCTTCGCCATGCCACCGCGCGTCTCGATCTGAATTTCGAATGCGGGCCCCTCGCCGCATAGCGTCACCGAAAGCACCGCGCCCGCAAGGTGCATGGCACGCAATTGTTCCAGCGTCAAAAGTTGCATGATGTCCGCCCGTCTCGCCGATCCGAAGTCATCGCGCAATAATATCTGATCAGGACGAGTAACTGTTATCTGTCGATCCCTTGACGAAGCAGCAGGTGAGACGGCGGCGGGCTCGAGCGGAAGGCGGGCGCGGTGCGCGTGAATTAGATGGGTCATCGAGAGATCCATTGCGAAGACGGGGAGCCGTCGGAAAGCGCAAAGTACTCCTCTTTTAACCACATAGCGTCGCGCAAGCGAGCTTTTCAGACCAACGGAGCCCCGCGTCGCGCGGGGCCGTTGGTGTAGCGGCGACTTAAGCCGAACGCGGCTGACGCTTCTGCTCGAGATTGGGCAGGAACATCGTCAGGATGCCGATCAGCGGCAGGAACGAGCAGATCTTGTACACGTAGCCGATGCTCGTCGCGTCGGCCAAATCGCCCAGCACGGCGGCGCCCACCCCGCCCAGGCCGAACGCGAAACCGAAGAACAGGCCCGCTACCATGCCGACGTTGCCCGGGATGAGCTCCTGTGCGTAGACGATGATGGCCGAGAACGCCGACGCCAGCACGACGCCGATGATGACCGTGAGCACGCCGGTCCAGAACAGATTCGCGTACGGCAGCATCAACGTAAACGGCGCGACGCCCAAGATCGACGCCCAAATCACGTACTTGCGCCCGATGCGGTCGCCGATCGGCCCACCGATGATCGTGCCGGCCGCCACGGCGGCCAGGAAGACGAACAAGTGGATCTGGGAGGCTTGCACCGACAGATGGAATTTATCCATGAGGTAGAACGTGAAGTAGCTGTTCAGGCTCGCCAGATAGAAGTACTTCGAGAAGACGAGCAGCACCAGCACGCCGACCGCCAGCGTCACGCGCGATTTTGACAGTGTCGGATGCACCGCCCGCGCGCCGGCCTTTTTCTTGGTTGCCGGGTGACGGCTATACCAGCGGCCGATGTTGGCGAGCACGACGATCGCCACCAGCGCGGCCACCGAGAACCAGGCAATGCTGCGTTGGCCGTGCGGAATGACGATCAGCGCGGCAAGCAGCGGCCCGAGCGACGAGCCCGCGTTGCCGCCCACTTGGAACAGCGACTGCGCGAGACCATAGCGTCCGCCCGAGGCCATGCGCGCGACGCGCGACGATTCCGGGTGAAACACGGACGAGCCGCAGCCGACGAGTGCCGCGGCGACCAGCAGCACGCCGAAGCTCGGGGCCATCGACATCAGCACCAGCCCCGTCAACGTGAAGCCCATGCCGACCGGCAGCGAATAAGGCTGCGGGCGCTTGTCCGTATAGAGGCCGACGAGCGGCTGCAGCAGCGACGCCGTGATCTGGTAAGTCAGCGTGATGAGGCCGATCTGGGCGAACGACAGCGAAAAGTTCTGCTTCAGCATCGGGTAGATGGCCAGGATCAGCGACTGAATCATGTCGTTGAGCAGATGCGAGAAGCTGATGGCGCCGAGCACCGAGTAGACGGTACGCGGGACGGGACTTGCCGTGCCGGGGGCCGCGCTAGCCGGTGCAGCCGGGGCATCCGTAGCGAGGGCGTTCTTATTAAGGGTCGTTTGCATCGTGGGCTAGGGAAGTGGGAAAGCGACGGTATTCACCCGCCGGCCGGCGAGGGGGCGGGGCAATTCATTCGGGCATTCCAATCGTCTTACTTGCGTACGCTACGAGTTTAGTTTGTCCTGAAATGAATAATCGGACAAAGTTTGTCTTGTATGAGACATCTGCGTGGTGCAGTCAGCGTGTTCCCAGTCCTGTGCGTCGTTGGCGACAAGGGCCGGAACAAAAGCCCCGCGCGGGCAGTCGCCGTCTGCGTACGGCTTCTCTCCCTAGATGGAAAGTGAAGCGGCAAGAACGACCGCGCTGCCGCCTGTCGCCGTGCCGCCTTTTTGGCGAGTTATAAAGCATCTGGCGCGCCACGAGCCGCCACACCGGGTTTACATCCTTCGCCGTCGGCTAAAGAACGGCGGCGTCGATGCCGTTGACCCGAGAAGGTAGACCAGGCTTTTGCCGTCCCACCCGCGGCGGCAGGTGATAAGAAAGGGGATTCATATGAAGGCAGTATCGCTGGGCAGGCGTTCCGGTGCGGGGTTCGTTCCGGACAGCACGGGGGCCGGCGGCCGTGGGCACAAGCGCGCGGCAAAGAGCAAGTTGAGCGGTTTGTCGGTGAAGGCGTCGCTGCGTTTAGCATTCGCGGTGGTGCTCGTCGGCACGCTCGTGATCGGCGTGTTCTCGCTCGCGCAGATCGAGCGTCTGAACGGCTCGATCAAGTCGATCTACGAACAGGGCCACGTCGCCAGCCGCGCGGCCGAAGAAGTCCGCGCGAACGTATTGCGCGCGAGCCGCGCGCAGAAAATGCTGCTGACGGCCACCACGGCCAAGGAGCGCGACGAGCTCGGCGCCGACATCGAAAAGGGCCTCTCGGCCATCAACGGCGAAGTGGCGACGCTGCAGCAGTACACCGATGCGTCCGATGGCGAAGGATTGGCCGAACAGAAGAAGTTTTCAGCTGCCGTCACGACTTGGGCCGGACACTTGCGCGATTTCGTGACGCTCGTGAAGGCACAGTCGCTCGACCTGTCGCAGATGAACTGGCAAGTCGGCATGCAAGACGTGTCGCTGCTCGTCGAAACGGGCAAGCTCGAAAAATCCGTCGACGATCTCGTCCAGCGCCGCGGCGCCGAGGCGAAATCGACGATCGAGAAGTCGGCCTTCATCTTCAAGTCGTCGTTCGTGATGATGGCGGCGATGACCGTCGGCCTGATCGTGCTTGCGTTCGTCGTCAGCGAAGCGGTGGTGCGCCGCCTCACGCGCCAGCTCGGCGGCGAACCGGCCTACGCGAAGGAAATCGCGAGCCACATCGCGGCCGGCGATCTCTCGAACCGCATTGCGCTCGCGAAGAAGGACAACTCGAGCATGCTGTACGCGCTGTCCGAGATGCAGACCGGATTGGCCGCGACCGTGGGCGAGATCGCCGCGAGCGCCGAAGCGATCTCTTCGGCCGCGAGCGAGATCTCGATGGGCAACCTCGACCTGTCGCAGCGCACCGAGATGCAGGCGGTGTCGCTCGAACGCACGGCGACGAGCATGGAACAGCTCACCTCGACGGTGAAGCAAAACGCCGACAACGCGAAGCAAGCCAGTTCGCTCGCCAACAATGCGTCGGAAATCGCCTCGACCTGCGGCGGCGTCGTCTCGCGCGTCGTGACGACAATGGGCGAGATCAACGACAGCGCCAAGAGCATCGGCGACATCATCGGCGTGATCGACGGCATCGCGTTCCAGACCAACATCCTGGCGCTGAACGCGGCCGTGGAAGCGGCGCGGGCGGGCGAGCAGGGCCGCGGCTTCGCCGTGGTGGCCGGCGAGGTGCGCAGCCTCGCGCAGCGCAGCGCCGCGGCGGCCAAGGAGATCAAGACGCTCATCAACACGTCGCTCGAGCGCGTCGCCAACGGCTCGAGCCTCGCGCAAGACGCGGGGCAGACAATGGATGAAGTGGTCAAGGCCGTGAAGCGCGTGACCGACATCATGGGCGAGATCTCGGCCGCGTCGTCCGAGCAAAGCGCGGGCATCGAGGAAGTGAATCTGGCGGTGACGCAGATGGACGCGGGCACGCAGCAAAACGCCGCGCTCGTCGAAGAAGCGACCGCCGCCGCTCGCTCGCTCGACGATCAAGCGCAGGCGCTCAAGCGGCTGGTCGGCCAGTTTAGGTTGCACGCCAACCACTGACCCGCGCGGCGGGCCGCTTGTTGGGCCCGAGCGCTTCCTAGCCGTTCAATGCGCGGGGGATACGACCACCGTACAGGTCGTTCCCGCCGCCAGCACCAGTCCATCCGGAACGCGGTCGATGTGGATCCGCACGGGTACGCGCTGCGCGAGGCGCACCCAGTTGAAGGTCGGGTTCACGTCGGCGACGAGTTCGCGGCTTTGCGGATTGTCGCGGTCGTAGATGCCGCGCGAGATACTTTCGACGTGGCCTTGCAGCACGCCGCCGCTCATCAGGCGAATCTGAGCCTTGTCGCCGATCCTCACGCGCGGCAGCTTCGTTTCCTCGAAATAGCCGTACACCCAGAACGAATGGCTATCGACTATGGCGAGCTTGGGCGTGCCGGCCGTCGCATAGTCGCCCCGAAACACCGACAGATTCGTCACGTAGCCGTCGACAGGCGAGACGATCGTCGTGCGCGAGAGGTTCAGCTTGGCGGCGTCCAGCGCGGCGAGCGCCTGGCGGTAGAGCGCCTCGGCGCTCGATGCGGCGCTGGTGGCGTTTTCTCGGTTTTCCTTCGACACGACGAGGCTGTCCATGTCGGCTCTACGCGCCGCATCGGCGCGTCGCATTTGCCAGTCGGCGCGGCGGGCCGCCACGGCGGCTTCGGCCTGTTCGACGGCCACTTGATAATGGGCCGGGTCGACGCGCATCAGCACTTGTCCCTTTTTCACGAACATGTTGTCCGCGATCGGCAACTCGACCACCGCGCCGGAGACGTCGGGCGCGACGTTCACGATCTCGGCGCGCACGCGGCCGTCGCGTGTCCACGGCTCGTCCATGTAGTGAATCCACAGCGTGCGGCCGATTGCCAATGCGAGCACGACGAGCACTGCCGTCGCGATGAAACCGATGATGTGTCGAAGCGTCATGATGATGTTGGTGCGAAAGAGCGCTCAGCGATAGACGGCGAGCCCGAGGGCGCCGCAGATGCAGGCGAGCAGGCTGGCGCGAAAGAGCGCGGGGTGCCAGACGAAACGGTAAAGGCCGACGCTCGCGAGCAGGCGATCGACGAGCCAGGTCAGCGCCGCGCCGCCGATGCAAAGCGGCACGAGCGCGGGCAGGTAGGCGCCGAGGACGGCGATTTCACGTGACATCAGGGCGCTCCTTCATGCCGACGCCGCGGCGTGGGTGGGCGGGGTGCCCGCGTAGCGCGCGAGCGGCGATTGCGGATCGATCAGCGCCGTGCGCACGAAGTGCAGGTAGCTCAGGATCCGTTGCAGACGGTGCCGGTCCTCGCGCGGCGGGGCGAACGTGGCGAGCGCCTGTTGCGTCGCCGCGATCGCATCGAAATTGGCCGCTAGAGCGGCGTCAAGACGCGCGTCGGTCGGCCGCGAGAACAGCGCGGTCAATGCCTTGCCCGAGCGCGCGATGCCGCGCCGCCACGGCATCGTGGCGGCGTAGCGCGCATCGCTCGGCAACGCGGCCAGTTCGCGACGCAGGTCGATGACCGCGTGGCCCACTTCGAGTACGGCGATCAGCCAGGCGAGCGCATCGCGCTGGGCCTGCGGTTCCTGCTCGAGCAGCGCGTGGGCTTGGAAGGCGAGATCGCGCGCGCGGCTCTCGAAACGGCCCCGCGCGCGTGCGAGAGGCGCGCGGCAGGCGAGCACGACTTGGCGCCGCAAGTCGGCGAGCAGATGGCCGCGCAGCCAGGGCGTCGACGGCGGCAGCAGCACCGCGAACGCGACCCCGCTGGCGAGCATCGACAGAATCAATGCGATCGCATCGTTCGCGAAGCCGGCCGGATCGTAGTGCACGATATTGTCGGGGGCCGCCAGCACGCAAAAGAAGATGCAGTAGCCGGCGCCGTAGCCCGCGAGCTTGGATCGCGTCGTCATGAAAATGCCGAGCGCGAGCGGCGGCGTGAGCGCGGCGCACAGCAGCGGAAAACCGTCGATGCGCGGATACACCCAGAACACCACGACGAAGCCGACGAGCGTCGCGAGCACCGTGCCGAGCGTCATTTGGAACGCCATGCGCGTGGGGCGCGGCGAGGACGACGCGAGCGCGCAGACAGCCGCCGCGTTCAGCACGAGCATGCCGCCGTTCGGCCAGGCCGTTGCGATCCAAAACGCGCTCAGCGCGGCCATCACCACCGCGCCGCGCACGCCGGCCACCCACGTCAGGACGGCATTGGTTTTCGGCTCGTAGCGTTCAGGGGAACGCTCGCGTTCGTGCGTCGTTGCGGCGAGCGAGGCGTAGGTCAGCGCGTAGGCGTGCATGTCGTCGACGAAGCGGTAGAGCAGTTCCGCGCCCGTATCGAAGTCGAGCAGCGGGAACCCCGCTCGTTGGGCCACCGCGGCGCGGGTGTCGCGCACGCGTCGCGGCAACGCAGCCTTGAACGTTTCCAGCTTGCGGGCGGAGAGCGCGGCGTCCGCGGCCGTCAGCACGGGCTCGTCCGGCGGGACGAGCAGCGGCGCCAGTTCCTTGAAATACGGTTCGAGTGCGTCCACGGCTTCCATCGCACCGGCCCCGCGCAATCGGTTCATCAGTTGATGGAGCGCGTGAAATCTCGTCGAAGCCGTCATGAACTCGCTGTTCAGGCGAGCGAGGCGGCCGCCGCGGCCGCGCGTTTCCGGGCCTTCGAATACGGCGATGCTGCGCATGGCCTCGAAGCCGACGATCTCGGTGAGAAAGCGCGCGTTCGTGCGTTCGATCTGGGTGCGCTCGACGCGTCCCGACAGCGCGGCCGCGACGTATTCGACGAATGCCGAAAATCGCGCGCGCACGGTGGTGCGCATTTGCAGGCTCGCGTACTGCGGCAGCACGAGCGCGCTGACCACGCCCGCGCACAGCACGCCGAGCGTGACTTCGGCTGCCCGCGTGAGCGCCGACAGAAAGGCGCCGTCCGGATGCTGGGCGGCGGGAATGCCGATCAATGCCGCCGTATACCCCGCAAGCAAGAAGCCATACGAGCGAAAGTTTCGATTGCGCGCGGCGCCGGCCGTGCAGATGCCGGTCCATATCGCCAGCGCGCCGAGAAACAACTCGCGTTGCGGCGCGAAGGCGGCGATCAGGGCCAACGTAGCGACGAGACCCACGAGCGTGCCGCCGATGCGGTAGAAGCTCTTGGCGAGGACGGCGCCGCTTTGCGGCTGCATGACGATGAAGACGGTGGTCATCGCCGTGCGCGGCTGCGGCAGATCCAGCCGCATGGCGATCCAGAGCGCGAGGAACGCGGCGGTCAACGCTTTGAACAAATAGATCCAGGTGCGCCCGTCCGTCCGCGCCCATTCAACGATGGACGCTTGCAGCGCGGGGAGCGATCGGGGCGAGGGGAACATGGATTCGGCCATGGTGCGCCTGCTATCGAGAGGCGCGCGCGCCCGCGCCGCTCGGCTCGGGGGCTTGGTGTCTTGCGATGGGCGCGCCCTGGGGCGAGGCATGCGTGTTCGAGCGATGCGACGTAGGCTGCATCTCGTCCGTGCCGGGGGCGTCGGCCGGCGTCGCGAGACCGCCGCCGAGCGCGCCCATCAGCGAGGCGTAGGCGGCCAGCCGAGCGGCGCGGATCCCCGCGACGCGCTGCTGCGCGGTGAGCCATTGGGTCTCGCTTACGATGACGTTGACGTAGTCGTTCAGGCCCCGCTTGAAGCCGACCTGCGCGAGCTGATAGCTGCGCTGCGCGGCCGCGGCCGAGCGCAATGCGTCGCCTTGTTGCGCGTCGAGCGAACGCAATTGAACGATTCGATCGGCGATTTGCTTGAGCGCCGAGACGACCGAGGCGTTGTAGTGCTCGACGGCCTCGTCGTAGCCCGCCGCAGCGGCGCCTAGCTTGCCGCGCAGCGCGCCGCCTTCGAAGATCGGCAGCGAGAGCGCCGGCCCCGCCGTCCAGCCCCCGTTGGCCGCATGGAGG
This sequence comes from Trinickia sp., assembly GCA_035492395.1. Taxonomy (GTDB): domain Bacteria; phylum Pseudomonadota; class Gammaproteobacteria; order Burkholderiales; family Burkholderiaceae; genus Trinickia. Next base: position 13,066 of record DATJJH010000120.1, read on the forward strand.
AACTGAAACAACGGGCCGCCGGCGGCAAAGCCTCCGAGCGTCGCGACCAGATTGATATTGGGGTAAAAAGCCGCATGCGCCACGTCGACGCCGCGAGCGGCGCCGGCCACGGCCCAGCGCGCCGCCACGACGTCGGGGCGGTGGCCGATCAGTTCGGCCGGCAGCATCGAGGGCAGCGCGACCGCCGCATCCAGCGCGAGCGCGGGGCGCGCCAACGCCGCGCCGGCCCCCGGACCTTTGCCGGTCAGCGCCGCGAGCTGGTTACGGTCGAGTTCGATCGCTTCGTTCAGCGCCTCGATTTGTCGCTCGTACTCGGGCAACGGCGCTTCGGCCTGACTCACTTCCAGCTGGGTGCCGATTCCGCCCCTCAGCCGGCGCGAAGCCAGGTCGAGCAAGTCGTGTTGACGCGCGAGCGTATCGAGGGCGATGTCGCGCAGCGCGAACTGCTTCGAGAAGTCGACGTAGGCCCGCGCGAGATTGACCTCGAGTTCGAGCCGAGCGGCCCGCGCGTCGGCCGCGCGCGCGTGCGCGGCGTCCAGGGCCTGCTCGTGCGCACGCTCGTCGCCGCCCCAAAGATCCAGGCGGTAGGACAATCCCAGCGTGCCCGTATTGTTCCACGTGTTTTGGTTCGCCAGCGTCCCCGGCCCGTAGTAGAGCGGGTTGTCCGGCCAGTGCTCGCGCGTGACGGAGAGGTTGCCCGTCACGTGCGGCGCCAGCTCGGCAGCCGCCACGCCGGCGAGTGACTGCGCCTGGCGCACGCGCGCATCGGCGGCCGCCAGTGTCGGATTGCCGGCAACGGCGTCGGCCATCAGCGTATCGAGTTGCGGATCGCCGTAACCGCGCCACCAATCCGCGTCGGGCCAGTTGGCGCTACGATCGGCCGCGCGGACGGCGTCGCCCACGTCGAGCGAGGCGGGCTCGAGCGCCTGTCGCTGCGGCGCGATCCCGCCCGTTCCGGCGCAGCCGGCTATTATTAGCGACATTGCAAGAAAGGCGGATGCGATGCGCAGGTTGGCGATCGGCAATCGCACGATTTTCTCCCTCAGCGACGTTATTTGACCCAATCGATTATATTTTTTGCCGGATTGTCGAATAACCCGCAAGGATGTAATGGATCTTTACCGGGGTTGAGATAATCGCCATTGCGAAACGTGCAACAATCGCGCCGCAGAGACATGACAGAGGTGGGTATGGATACGCTCCAAAACATGCGCGTGTTCGCGCGCGTCGTCGAATCGGGCA
>DATJJH010000121.1:0-7491 GCA_035492395.1 Trinickia sp.
CCCACGCTCGAGGCGGTCCAGCACCTGATGCGCCAATCGTGCATCGCCTGAGCTCGCCAATGCGAGCGCCTCCGCGCCGGTCAGCGCCTCCGTGTACGCCAATTCGCCTCGTTGCGCGGTAGGCGCCGGCGGCGGCGCGGCGAAAAGGTTGGCGATGCGCACGCCCAATGCTCGTCCGATCCAAGCTGGGTCGGGATTGGCGGTCGCATTGCGGCCGCCGTCGGGGAACTGGCGGACCACCTCCGCTAGATACGCGTCTTCGCGCGACAGCGCAGACCTGGCCCGTGCGTGCGTGGCGTCCGCGGTGGCCGCCGTCGAGGCCTGAGCAAAGGTTTCGATCACACGCCGCATGTCGGCGTCGGACCGCTTCGAGGATGTGGCGGCGCTTTGAACGGCGTCGGGCCTGCGAGGCGTTGCTATCGGCGTCGGCGTCGGCGGCCCGATTCCGTCCACGTTCGAATTCGGCGTGATGAACGTCTTGCCGAAACGACGTCCGCTATAGACGAAGCTGTTCACCTCGAAGTCATGGGCGCCGAGGTCGCGCAATTTATCGGGCAATCGTTTGAGCCCTTCGCCGAAATGCGCCGGTATCGGGCGGGAAGGTGTGCTCTGCGCTTGCTGGGCGTGCGGATCGCTTCGCCGTTGCCCGACCGGCTGTAGCTCAAAATGCTCATCCGGCAACGGCCTGCCGTCCGCTTGCGTCGTCCTGACCATGGCGTTCGCTCTCCGAGCGGTTGACGTCCATGCAATGTCAAGGCCGAGTGTGACCCCCCGAAGCGGGTAGCGAAGCGTTGTAAGCCTATGCGAAAAAGTACGCGGCCAGCTCGTCGACGAGAAAGCGGCTGACGGAGAGAACGTGGTCGAGCGCCCAGACGCAGTGGTACCAGCCGGTCGGCACAATGAGCAAGTCGCCGGGGCCGACGACGACGTCGACATAGCGCGCCTGAGCGAATTCAGGAAAACGTGCAAGGTCGGGCTGCCCCGCATCGACGCAGCACGGTTGATAGAAGTTGTACGACGGCATGGCGTAGAGCCGCTCGTGCTCGACCGGCGAGAAGAGCCGCACCCGCTTGCGCCCGTGGACTTGCGCGAGGAACGAGGTTGTGACATCGCAATGCAAACGCGTCACGAGCGCATCGTCGCGACGTGCGCCCGCCCAGATCTGCGCGGAGCTGAACGCCGCCAGCTTGAAATACGGAAACGGGAAAAGCGGCTCGAGCATTGTCGGCAGCAAGCAACCATGCGTGTAGGGCGCCGACGATTCACCGCCGGATGCGGCAGTCGACGCGCACGCGGCCTGCAGGGACGCAATGAAGCCGCGCATCGACACGACACGCCCGTCGTCGCCGCCCGCGAGCTGCGCATCGCCATAGCGAGCCGCGAATTCGTCGAGTGTCCAACCGCACGCGGGCCAATCCAGCGCGCTTCGAACCACCAGCGGCCGGCTGGCGAGCACGGCGTCCAGCACGGTACGGGCTTCTACGTTCACGCCCGAGACCTCGGGCACCCACGGCAACCATTCGGGCGCATGCGCTCTGGCGCGAGCGAGCCGAGCCATGGACCCTTCCGACGGACGCTTGAGCAGTTGCAGCAGGTGCTGCGCCGCTTGCGTATCTCCGGTCATGGCGATTCGGCCGTCAAACTGCCGGCTACGGACATCGAAGGTCGTCGGCGACGCGAGAATCGCCTCCAGCGTCTCGTGCGTCACCGTGACGACGGCGTCCGCGGCCGCGGTTGAATCCGCACTCGCCTGCGCTTCGAAACTCGCCCCGAGCCGGAACATGCGCGCGTGCTCGCCGAGTGAATCTTTCACTACGACGAGGACCCGCGCGGCTTGCACGCGCGGCGAATAATACTGCGCCGCCTGCGCCGCAAGCCGATCGAGCGCGCAGGATATCTCGTCGATGGAATCGCGTGCCGCGATCGCCGCCACGTTCATGCGTGCCTCCTCCGACCCGCTTGTCTTGCCGTCTAGGGACGGCCCTTGGACGACACGTTAGACCGCGCCGCCTTCGACAACGTGCGCCACCCGAAGGCACGTCGCGCTATACGAACGCGTAAAGTGCGCGGGCGGCCAACGGGCGACGCCGCGATGAAATAAAAGACGCCGCGCCCCGTCGAAGGGAACGAGGGGCGCGGCAAGACCGCCTGCATTTTGGGCCGAACGGGCTTGTGCGGCGCAGGCGGGACACGGCTCGAACGCTCCGCGTCTCGAGAGAGGGGATGCCCGGAAAATCCGCGCGGAGTGTCTTAATTCCGATTTAATCGTTGCAAGAATGCAAGACCGATGTCGAATAATCAGAATGCCAAAATCGAGTGAGATATAAAACTACCAAATCTGATAGGCCAAGTTGAGGCGTTTCATCATTTTCATCTTGAAAGTTCAGAGAATGCCGTGCGCACGACGTATGCGTTTTAAATAGGCGGCCCTTTCACCATGACATGCATACCTTCGCCATGCGGTATCATCCCAACCTATCCGAATACCGATGAACTCGACATATGACCCATGCGACAGTAAACGATAGTGTCATGGAACTCGGGAAACCATCCAAATACGAGTCGACCTACAATCCCGACAAACTATTCCCCATTCCACGTTCGATCAAGCGCGATGAAATCGGCATCGCCTATCCGTTGCCTTTCCACGGGGCCGACGTCTGGAATCACTATGAAGTGTCTTGGTTGACGCCGCGCGGCCTGCCTCGTGTGGCCGTCGCGACGATCGTCGTGCCTTGCGCCTCGGCAAACGTGATCGAGTCCAAGTCGATGAAGCTGTACTTCAACACGTTCAACAACACGTGCTTTGCCGATCGCGGCGAAGTCGAGCGAACCGCCGCGCGCGATTTGTCGCGCTGCGCCGGAGCGAGCGTTTCTGTCACGCTCGAACCCCTCGAACGAGCATCGGCCATGACGATGGGCGCGCCCGCCGGCATCTCGATCGACGACCAAGACATCGCGATCGATACGTTCAGCGTGGATCGAAGCCTGTTGGCGACCCATGATGAAACGGCGAGCGAAACGCTCTATTCAAACCTGTTGAAATCGAACTGCCTCGTGACCGGCCAGCCCGACTGGGGCACAGTCTGCGTCGCATACGAGGGCAAGCGAATCGACCGCGAGGCGCTGCTTCGATACGTCGTATCGTTTCGCAATCACGAAGAGTTTCACGAGCAGTGCGTCGAGCGGATTTTCAAGGACATCCAAGATCAGTGCGCCCCCACCCGGCTCACCGTTTCCGCGCGTTATACGCGCCGCGGAGGCCTCGACATCAATCCGATTCGCAGCAGCGAGCCGCTGAAAATCGCCCCGAACACGCGCTTGGTGCGCCAATGACAGGACTCGGCCGATCGATCATGGAACACGCTTCTCATGAAATCGAAGCTGTCATCGAGCCTTCGATCGAGAACAACGAACCGCTCGTGCTGGTGCGCGTGCGCGATTCCGGCGCTACGTTCAGGATGTCGCCGCGCGAGTTGAACAAGAAAACCTGGCTCGACAAATTTTCGCGAGAAGACGTCGCGCATATCGGCTTTCTCAATGCGGCCACTTACACGGATCAGCTCGTGCCTCTTTCGTACTTCCCCACGCGCAAGCATCAGCTGACGCCGGCCGTCTTGCTGTTGGCGATCGTCTACGTCGGCTTTTTGATGCTGTCGAACGTCACGGGCGCTCGCGTCATCGAGCTGAAGCTCGATTGGCTCCCGTTTCTCTCGGGCGTTACCGTCGGCATTCCCGCTGCGTTGATCGCGTTTCCCATGACGTACGCGTTCAGCACGATCATCACGGAGGTCTATGGGTATCGCGTCAGCCGCATGGTCATCTGGGGCGGCTTGGCCGTGAATCTGATGTTCGTGATCGGCACCTGGCTGCTGTCGCTTCCGCCTGGCCTGCCCAGCTGGGAAGCGCGCAATCCCACGCTGGCCGCCGCGTACCCGGCGCTCGCACTGGAATTCGCGCGTACGTTCGTCGCATCGACCGTCGCCTACTTTTGCGGCGAATTCATCAACACCACGTTTCTGGCAAAGCTCAAGATCGCCACCGCAGGCCACCATTTATGGGCACGCGTGATATCGAGCACGTTCGTCGCCATCGTGATCGATAGCGTCCTGTTTTGCACGATCTTGTTTTGGGGCAGACTGCCCAAGCCCGTTGTGCTGACGATGATCGGCATTCAGATTACGGTCAAACTCATCTATGAGCTCTTGCTGTTGCCGCTCGTCACTTCCGTGTCCAAGCATCTAAAGCAAATGGACAAGATCGACTACTACGATTACCACACGAACTTCAATCCGTTCTCGTTCAAGGATTGACGAGGCGCGACTCGGTCACGACGCCGAGGATCGTCACGCCGCGCGCCAGCGCGTTGATCATGTCCGCCCGTGACGGGTGGAGCGGCTTGAGCCAGGCCACCTCGCCGTCCATGACGACACGCATCAACGTCGGGCGGGCGCGGTCCACGGCTGCCGCCACCACCTGGGCGTCGCGCAAAGCGACACCCGGTTCGATCAGCACGACGGAGCCTTCGCGGAAGCGAGGGGCCATCGCAGGCGTCGTACGCGCGGCGAACGTGCCCGGCCGGCGCGGCGTATCGACCGACAGCCACTGCGTCTTGCCCGCCGCCTGATGCTTGCCGCGGGCGAATGCCATCATCTCGTCCCATTCGAGAATCGGCACGGGATACGCGCGCTCGCTATGCAGGAGATAGCCGACCGTGGAACCGAGCGCGTCCGCGATCGCCAGTACCGTGCTGATACGAGGATCCTCGGTGGCCATCGACAGCACGCGGCTCAACGTGGCCGGCGAGATGCCGGTTCTACGGGCCAGGTCCGCATCGGAGAGGCCTTGCTGCCTCATCAAAGCCCGAATTCTGTCGACCATCAGGACGACCCGTTGGACCGTATCCATAGTGCTGTGATGCCCCTACGAGGGTGCGTACGCGTGACCGCCTAAACTAGCATCCCTCTTCGCATCTCGCAACGCCGCGCCGGGCTCGCACGCCAATCGCGAGCGCGGCGCTCGTTACGCGCTACGCGTTGCCGGCAGAGCGCGCACGTCGAGCGATTTCCTCGCTCGGGACATCCTCGATATGCGTCGCTAGCCACCATGTATTGCCGCTCGCATCGCGCACGCCGGCGTTGCGATCGCCATAAAACTGGTCGGCCGGCTCCATGATCGATTCGCCGCCGGCGCGCAGTGCACGTGCGTAAGCGGCATCCACATCGTTCAGATAAAGATAGAACGACGCCGGGGCGGGCGTGCAGTCGTCGTTGCCGTCGCTCAGCATGACGAACGAATCGCCCACCTTCACTTGCGCATGGCGAATGCGGCCCTTCCCGTCGTCGATACGTTCGACGAGCGTCGCGTCGAATGCGCGCTGCAAAAATTCGATCACGGCATTCGCGTCGGATGCCGTGACGTACGGCGTGACGGTATGAAAGCCCTCGGGAATAGCTTTGACGTGGGTCGCGCTCATGGCGCCTCCGGTTCGGTGGTGGGCGAACCGGAAATTGTAGGCCGGTTTTTCCGCGCCGATTTCATGCGTTTCCGTACTCGCGCCCGCGCCCCTCTCGATCGGTCACAAGCAAACTACGGTTTAATCCCTAGCAAGGCCCGCATATGCGCCGCGATATCGGTTAGGGCCAGTTGGCTGTGCACTTGGTTGATGACTACGCCGATCAGCACGGCCACGAGCAAAACCGCCAGCGCGCCCTTCACCGCATGCGCGATCGAGGCGATGTCGAGCCGTTGTGCGGCCTTGCCGACGACGCCGAAGCCGATGTCGACGAGGATCAAAATCATCACGATCGGCGCCATCAGCTTCGCCGTGGTCTGCATCATCGAATCGGTTTCGTGCATGACGAACGATTCCAAGACGTTGCCGGCGATCGGCGTCACGCTCGCCAGCGGCCACCATCGATACGATTCGTAGATCGCCCCCAATAAGAACGACATTCCGCCGAGCAGCCAAAACGCCGCCGTCACGCATTGGAGCAGCAGCGTCGACGTCAACGTCGTTTGCTGGCCGCTCGTCGGGTTCGTCAACTGCACGTTGTTGTAGCCTGCCACGTCGTCCACATATTGGCCGACCGCTTCGGCCGTCCAGAAAATCGTCGAAGCCGCGTAGCCGATCACCAAGCCGATCACGGCTTCCTTGACCGCTACCTCCACGAGAAAGAACCCGTGCAACTGCGGGATCAAGGCCTGCTGACCGTAAGCGACGACGCTGCTCCACAGCAGCGCGAGGCCGTTGCGTATCGGGCCGTGGATCAGCGATTGATCGGTGGGCGGCAGCACGATCATGACAGTCAGCAACCGCACGCTGCACAGCCCCAGCAGAATCGCCAGTTGATCGAGCGACGAGCCGATCAGCTGCAAGCCTAAATCGTTCATCGGTTCCCCGCGGGTCCTGGCGCCGTCGTTGTCGTTGTCGTCGTCGTCCCAGCTTCGCCGCGACGCCCACGCAACGCGCGCGCCGCCATGCTTTCCTCGACCTCTTCATCCTGCGCATCTTCGACCGCTTGCTCGGCCGCGCGCTTCAGTTGCGCAATGCGGCGCTCGTAGACCTCGATCTGACCTTCGTTGCGCAGGATCTTTCGGCGCGTTTCGATCATCTCGGACTCCTTCTTTTCCGCCGCTTTCCGGGCTTTCGTCCATTCGGTTCGGGCCGCCGCGTGCCGCTCGGCGACGACGCCGCGGTATTCGCTGCAGTGCGTGAACAGCGGGATGTCCAGCGGTGCGTGGCTCGACAGCATCGCCGTCATGCGCCGATCGTATTCGGCGAGTTGAGCCGCCTCGGCGTCGAGGGTGCGCTTCGCCTGCGCCTCTTGTTCGTGCAGCGCGGCATGCGCCGCGCGTTGAGCGGCTAGCTCGCCGCGCAGGGCCTCGTCTAGCCGACGCCGGCGTCCAAGCATGACCTCGAACGTTGCTACGCGTCGATCTTTCATCGCAGCGGCGCCAATCGTTCGTCAACCGCGAAGCTGAGCAAGGGCATCGAACGTCGCCGACGGTTCGGCGAACTCGTCGGTACGCTGATTCAAGAATGCGCGGATCGTCTCCATCTTCGCGATCGCCTCATCGGCCAACGGGTCGCTGCCTTCCTTGTATTCGCCCACCTGCAACAACGTCTCGATCTCCTTGTACTTCGCTAAGAGCCGCCTCACGTGCGCCGCGCGATCCATATGTTCGCGCGAAGTCACCTGAGGCATGACGCGCGACAAGCTGCCGAGCACGTCGATGGCCGGATATTGATTGCGCGCGGCGATCTCGCGCGAGAGGATCATGTGACCGTCGAGAATCCCCCTCACTTCCTCGGCGATCGGGTCGCCGTTCGATTCGTCTTCGGCCAGTACCGTGTAGAGCGCGGTGATGGATCCGTCCTTCGACAGCCCCGCGCGTTCGAGCAGGCGCGGCAACTCGGCGAAGATCGACGGTGGAAAGCCACGCCGCGTCGGCGGCTCGCCGGCGGCAAGGCCGATCTCGCGCTGGGCG
>DATJJH010000122.1:0-2448 GCA_035492395.1 Trinickia sp.
GATGACGAGGACGAGCATGAGCATCATCAGGCGCTTGTGGTTGCGGAAGAAATCGAGCATGCGTGACTGGTTACGTTGGACAAAAACGCACAATAGTACAACAGGTGCAAAGCGGAGCGGCAAATTCGGCCGAGTGGGGGCCGTCATGCCCCACCTTGACCGAAATCAATCCGCATTTCGCCCCTAGGCGCTATCGTCGAAACGTCGGGCCCCATCGCCGGCGCTGATCGCGCGCCACGCCCACAGGAGCGTCCACCATGAACGAAACACCCTGGCTCACCTACATGCCCGCGCACGGCACGCACGCTCACCCGGCAATCGGCGCGGCGCCCAACGCCATCGAGCTGCCGCGGCCGGATTTGCGCTCCGGCGTGCCGCTCATGACTGCCCTTTCCTTTCGAGCCAGCACGCGCGAGTTTTCCGAGCGCGAACCCTCGCTCGCCACGCTCGGCGAGTTGCTATGGGCTGCCGACGGCGTCAACCGCCAGATCTCGGGCGGCCGCACGGCGCCCTCGCCGCACAGGGCGCAGGAGATCGATATCTACGTTGCCATGCCCGGGGGCGTGTATCGCTACGATTCGCCGACGCACCAGCTCGTGCTCAAACACGCCGTCGACGCGCGCAATCTGACCGGCTATCAGGATTTCGTGGGGGCGGCGCCGATCGATCTCGTCTATGTCGTGCGAGGCTCGAAGGTGCTCGATATGCCCGCCGCCCAGCGCGACACGTTCTCGGCCGTCACGGCCGGAGCGATTTCGCAGAACGTTTCGCTCTACTGCGCGTCGGCCGGGCTCGCCACCGTCGTGCGCGGCTGGATCAACCATCGGCTGCTTGCCGATGCGCTCAGCCTGAACGAGGACGAGACCCCGATACTCGCGCAGACGGTGGGCTTGCCAGCCGACACCGGCGCTTAGCACAATAGCCGAGCGGCCGTTCCTGCCGCGGCGCGTCGCAACGGCGGCGCACCTTCCGATCCGGCGCCCGCCGCGGCGCCGCCCTCGGCCGGAGGCGTCCATGTTCTACCAATGGCTCGAAACGCAACGGGCGCTCATGCGCTCGCTCGACGCGTGGGCCTCGCTCGCGGCCTCACCCTGGGGCGCCGCACCGCTTGCCCCCGGCAACGAGCAAGCCGGCGCGCCCTACGAGGGCGACGCCCGTTTGGCTAGCGTCGCCGTCCCGGGATTCGACTGGCTCTATCGGCTGATGCGGGCCACGCCGGAGCCGCCGCCCTTCGGCATCGACTCGGTAGACATCGCCGGGCATGCGGTTCGCGTAAGCGAGACCGTCGCCGATCGCACGCCTTTTTGCACGCTGCGCCGGTTCGCACGTGAGTTCGAATCGACAGACGCGACGACGCGCGCTCGCATATTGCTCGTCGCCCCGCTCGCGGGCCACCACGCCGTGATGCTGCGCGAGACGGTCGAAACGCTGCTGGAGGACGCCGACGTCTACGTCACCGACTGGGCCAACGCACGCGACGTCCCGCTCGCCGAAGGCAAGTTCGGCCTGGACGACTACGTGCTGGCCGTCGAACGCTTTCTTCGCCTGCTCGCCGAAGGCGGCGTGCATGTGCTGGCGGTCTGCCAGGCCGCTCCGCCCGCGCTTGCTGCGGCGGCGCTCGTGGCCGCCGCGGACGACGCGCGCGCGCCGCTGAGCGTGACGCTGATGGGCGGGCCCATCGATCCGCGCCTGCATCCGACGATGGTCGACCGGCTGGCCGCCACGCACGACATCGAGTGGTTTCGCCGCACGGTGATCGACGTCGTCCCGCCGCGCTACGCCGGCGCGGGTCGGCGCATCTACCCGGGCTACGTGCAGCACGCCGCGATCGTCGCCGCGCACCCACATCGTCAAGTCGCACTCGAATCGCGCTACTGGGCAAGTCGCATGTCCGGCGACGCCAAGGCCGTCGCCTCGAGTTTGCGCGCACTGAAGGAGTATTCGGCCGTACTCGACATGGACGAGGACTATTTTCTCGACACGCTACGCGTCATCTTTCAAGAGCAGCGACTTGCACGCGGCACGTGGTCCGTCGGCGCACGTCGCATCGATCCGGCGAAGCTGATCGCCACGGCCCTGTGCACGGTCGAAGGCGACCGCGACGACATCACCGGCGCCGAGCAGACCCACGCGGCGCATGATGTCTGCGCGGCCATTCCGGCCGCGATGCGGCTGCGGATGACCGTCGACGACTGCGACCACTACGATTTATTCACCGGGCCGCGCTGGCACGAGGTCATCCATCCTGCGCTACGCGCATTTTGGCTGTCGCATGGGCCAGCAAGCCATCCGCACTCAAGGCTCTGACACATACGAACCCGGCGCGTCGGGCAAATCGGCTTCGAGCGCCCTTGCTTGCGCCCTCCCGCTCGAATGCTTCGACAGCCACTGCGTCCAGCACGGCCACCAGGATCCTTCGATCTGTGCGTTTTCCGCGAGGAATGCATC
>DATJJH010000123.1:0-9059 GCA_035492395.1 Trinickia sp.
AGGGCAAGGAGCTAGAAAAATGACTTCAATTCAACCGATCGAGCCGTCCACGACGCTCATCCCCGAGAAGAACGCCACGAAGACGCTCGTCGTCGGCGTGATCACGGCCATCTTCGTCATTGCGGCCCCGATGATCATCGGGGCGGCCGGCGGCAACTACTGGGTTCGCGTGCTCGACTTCGCGATGCTCTACGTGATGCTGGCGCTGGGCCTGAACGTGGTGGTGGGGTTTGCCGGCCTGCTCGACTTGGGCTACATCGCGTTCTACGCGGTGGGCGCCTACACGGCAGCGCTGCTCACTTCGCCGCATCTGTCCAATCAGTTCGAGTGGATCCACGCGATCTGGCCGAACGGTCTGCATCTGTCGTACTTCGTGGTCGTACCGATCGCGATGGGCCTGGCGGCGCTGTTCGGCGTGCTGCTGGGGGCGCCTACCTTGCGTCTGCGCGGCGACTACCTCGCTATCGTGACGCTGGGCTTCGGGGAAATCGTTCGTATCTTCATGAACAACCTGGACCGTCCGATCAACATCACGAACGGGCCGCAGGGGATCACGGGCGTGGACCCGGTGCATGTGGCGGGCTTTAGCCTGGCGCAAACGCACACGATCTTCGGCATGCAACTGCCGTCGGTCTATCTGTACTACTACCTGTTCGTGCTGTGCTCGCTGTTCGTGATCTGGGTTTGCACGCGCTTGCAGCATTCGCGTATCGGGCGCGCTTGGGCGGCGATTCGGGAAGACGAAATCGCCGCCAAGGCGATGGGGATCAACGTGCGTAACGTGAAGCTGCTCGCGTTCGCGATGGGCGCCTCGTTCGGCGGTCTGTCGGGCGCGATGTTCGGCGGCTTCCAAGGGTTCGTTTCGCCCGAGTCGTTTACGTTCTGGGAATCGGTCGTGGTGCTCGCCTGCGTGGTGCTCGGCGGCATGGGCCATATCCCCGGCGTGATTCTGGGCGCGGTGCTGCTGGCTATCTTCCCTGAATTCCTGCGCTCGACGATGGGTCCGCTGCAACACTGGATGTTCGGCCACCAGATCCTAGACACGGAAGTGATCCGTCAGCTGCTGTACGGCCTGGCGATGGTTCTCATCATGCTGTACCGCTCGGAAGGCCTGTGGCCCGCACCGAAGCACGAGGACAAGATCGCAAAACTGGCCAAGCGCGGCGCCAAGAAGCCGGTGCGCGCTTAAAAGGACGGAGACTTCATATGAGCAACAAAAGCATTCGTTTGTCCGTCAGCGGTGTGAACAAGCGTTTCGGCGGCTTGCAAGCATTGTCGGAGGTGGGCCTGAAGATCGAGGAAGGGACGATCTACGGTTTGATCGGCCCGAACGGCGCCGGCAAGACCACGTTCTTCAACGTGATCACCGGTTTGTACACGCCTGATTCGGGCGAATTCAAGCTCGACGGCCAGGACTACACGCCGACGGCGGTGCATCAAGTGGCGCAGGCCGGCATCGCCCGTACGTTCCAGAACATCCGCTTGTTCGGCGGCATGACCGCGTTGGAAAACGTGATGGTGGGCCGCCACGTGCGCACCAAGCACGGGCTGATCGGCGCGGTGCTGCAAACGCCGGCCGAACGCAAGGAAGAGCGCGAGATCAAGGAGCGCGCACTCGAACTGCTCGAGTACGTGGGCGTGCTGCAATATGCCGACTATACGGCGCGCAACCTCTCGTACGGCCACCAGCGCCGTCTGGAAATCGCCCGTGCGCTCGCGACCGACCCGAAGCTGCTCGCGCTCGATGAGCCGGCGGCCGGTATGAATGCAACGGAGAAAGTCGAACTTACGCGTCTTCTGGAAAAAATCCGCGACGACGGCAAGACGATTCTGTTGATCGAACACGACGTGAAGCTGGTGATGCACCTGTGCAACCGCATGACGGTGCTCGATTACGGCAAGGTGATCGCTGAAGGTCTGCCGCAAGACGTGCAGAAGAACCCGAAGGTGATTGAGGCATATCTGGGCGCGGGGGTCCACTGATGGCTACGGCAATGTTGAAAATCAAGGGCCTACAGGTCAATTACGGCGGCATCCAGGCGGTCAAGGGCGTCGACATGGAAGTCGCGCAGGGCGAGCTGGTCACGTTGATCGGCGCGAACGGCGCGGGCAAGACGACGACGATGAAGGCCATCACGGGTCTCAAGCCCTACTCGGCGGGCGACATCGAGTACGAAGGCCAGTCGATCAAGGGCGTGCCGGCGCACGAGCTGCTCAAGCGCGGCTTGGCGATGGTGCCGGAGGGCCGCGGCATTTTTGCGCGCATGTCGATTTTGGAAAACATGCAGATGGGCGCGTACCTGCGCAACGACAAGGACGGCATCGAGAAGGACGTGGAGCGCATGTTCGGCTACTTCCCGCGCTTGAAGGAGCGGGCCAAGCAGTTGGCCGGCACCCTCTCGGGCGGCGAGCAGCAGATGCTGGCCATGGCGCGCGCGATCATCAGCCGTCCGAAGCTGTTGTTGCTCGACGAGCCGTCGATGGGCCTGTCGCCGATCATGGTGGAGAAGATCTTCGAAGTCGTGCGCGACATCTCGAAAGAAGGCCTCACGGTGCTGCTCGTAGAGCAGAACGCACGTCTCGCGTTGCAAGCGGCTAACCGAGGCTATGTGATGGATTCTGGTATGGTCACGATGTCGGGCGATGCCAAGCAAATGCTCGACGATCCGAAGGTGCGGGCCGCATACCTCGGCGAATAACGCCATCCTCTCGCGCGCCTGTGCCGTGAGGCACGGGCGCCGTCAAAGGGCCTACGGCCCGCAGTAGTCTGTCGTTCCAAAAACCCGATCCAACAAGGGGATTACAACAGTGAATAAGTCGCTTCTCACCGGCTGCGCAGCAGCAGCCGCGCTTTGTTTCGCGCTCAGCAATACCGCTTTGGCCGACACGGTCGTCAAGATCGGGCACGTCGCTCCGCTGACGGGCGGCTCGGCACACCAAGGCAAGGACAACGAAAACGGCGCTCGTCTCGCGATCGAAGAGATCAATGCGAAGGGGCTCGTGATCGGCGGTCAGAAGGTCACGCTGCAGCTCGATCCGCAGGACGACGCGGGCGACCCGCGTCAAGCCACGCAGGTTGCGCAAAAGCTCGTCGACGACAAGGTCGCGGCTGTGGTGGGCCACGAAACCTCGGGCACATCGATCCCGGCGTCGAAGATCTACAGCGATGCCGGCATCGTTCAGATCTCGCCGTCGGCGACCAACCCGAAGTACACGCTGCAAGGTTTCAAGACGACGTATCGTGTCGTCGCGACAGATGCGCAGCAAGGTCCGGCGCTGGCAAACTACGCCGCCAAGACGATGGGCGTGAAGAAGGTGGCGATCGTCGACGATTCGACGGCGTACGGCCAGGGCCTCGCGAACGAGTTCGAAACGGCGGCCAAGGCGGCAGGCCTGACGGTCGTCTCGCATGATGCGACGAACGACAAGGCGGTCGACTTCCGCGCGATCCTGACGAAGATCAAGGGCGAAAACCCCGACGCGATCATGGTCGGCGCGATGGACGCCACGGGCGGCCCGTTCGCCAAGCAAGCGAAGCAACTCGGCCTGCGCGCGAAGATCCTCGCCGGCGACGGCGTCTGCACGGCGAACATCGCCGACTTGGCCGGCCCGGCCGCCGACAACATCGTCTGCTCGCAAGCCGGCATCGGCCTCGACCAGATGAAGGGCGGTTCTGCGTTCGCCACGAAGTACAAGCAGCGCTACGGCCAAGACGTCGTGCTCTACTCGCCGTACACGTACGATGCTGTCTACATCGTTGTCGATGCGATGAAGCGCGCCAACTCGACGGATCCGGCGAAGATTCTCGCCGCGATGCCCACGACCGACTACAAGGGCGTGATCGGCGAGACGACGTTCGACGCCAAGGGCGACCTGAAGCACGGCGTCATCTCGATCTACGGTTATAAGGGAGGCGCGCGCTCGTTCATCAACAAGGTGTCGATGTAACGGTTGCGCGTTCGGCCTAGGCTGAAGCAAAAAGCCGCACTGCGCGTGAGCGCGGTGCGGCTTTTTTTCAAGGTGAGCGCGGGGGCGTCCCGCGCTACGCGTGGCGTTCAGCCGTTCCTAGCGGTCGCCGATCGACGGCCCATCGCTCAGAACGAATCGAGCACCGTCCGCAGCATCGCCATCATCTGGTCGATTTCGTCGTTCGTCACGTTCAACGCCGGCATGAAGCGCAGCAGGTTCGGCCGCGCCGCGTTCAGCAGCAGCCCCGTCGGCTGCAGCTCCCGCGCCTTCTCGACGATTTGCGGCCCAATGTCCTTGCCGAGCAGCAGCGCGCGCAGCAGGCCTTCGCCACGTTCACCCTCGAAGCCGCGCTCGGCCGACAGCTCGAGCAGCTTCGCACGCAAATACTCGCCGCGCGCGCGCACGTTTTCGAGGAAACCGGGCGCGACGAGCGTCTTGATAACGGCGTAGCCCACGGCGCTCATCAGCGGGTTGCCGTTGTACGTACCGCCCTGATCGCCGGCCTCGAACACGGCCACGTCGGCTTTCGACAGCAGTGCCGCGAGCGGTACGCCGCCGCCGATGCCCTTGCCGAGCGTCATGATGTCGGGCTCGATGCCCGCAAGCTCGTACGCGAAGAGCGTGCCGGCCCGGCCGCACCCGCTTTGCACTTCGTCGACGATGAGCAGCAGCCCATGACGCCGTGTCAGTTCGCGCAGCTCGCGCATGAATTCGCGCGTGGCCGGGATGACGCCGCCTTCGCCCTGGATCGGTTCGAGCATGACGGCGACCGTCTTTTCGCCGATCAGTTTTTCGACGGATGCGATGTCGTTCAGCTCGGCTTTCGGAAAACCCGGCACCTGCGGTGCATAGAGCGTGTCCCAGCCCGGCTTGCCGCTTGCCGACATCGTCGCGATCGTGCGGCCGTGAAAGCTGTGGTCGAACGTGATGATTTCATAGGCGCCGTTCTTGAACTTCTTGCCCCACTTGCGCGCGAGCTTGATGGCGCCCTCGTTGGCTTCGGCGCCGCTGTTCGCGAAGAATACTTTGTCGAACACGCTGTTCTCGGTGAGCAGCGTGGCGAGGTTCGCCATCGGCTCGTTGTAGAACGCCGGCGACGGATTGATGAGCTGACGCGCCTGCGTCTCGAGCGCCTCGATCATCGCCGGATGGCAATGTCCAAGGCTATTCACCGCCCAGCCTTGAATGAAATCGAGATAGCGCTTGCCTTCGCTGTCGAAGATCCAAGAACCGGCGCCGCGCGTAAAGACGATGTCCGGCCGGTTGGTGATGTACATCAGCGACTGCGTCGGGTTCTCTGTCGAAGGCATGGCGCGGCTCCGCGATAAACGAATGGTGTGAAGGGAAAATGAAAAAAGCCACGGAAGTCCGTGGCTTTCGCGGTTTGACCGGTGCGCCTCCTCGCCAACTGCTGTCTTTGCGAGGCGCGTCCGCTTACGAGCCGACGGCTTCCCTTGCAGGGAGCGAGCGGCGACGTCGGAGGGCGGACAGGTAGCGGGTCATGGGCGCAAGAATACGACAGCGTGCGTCGCGATGCAATCGCTGCGGCGCATCATCTGTCGCATTTTGTTCTCATCGCCGCCGTTCAAACGGCGTTGACGAGATCGGCTTCGCTCGTGAACGAATCGGCGTAGAACTCGTCGGCCGGCAGCTGGTGATGGGCCGTGAAGTCGCGCAAGGCCGATTCGACCATGACCGGCGCGCCGCACGCGTAGACCTGGTAGCCCGACAGATCCGGCAGATCTTCCACCACCGCGCGATGCACGAAGCCCGTTCGACCGCTCCAGTTCTCGCTGGCATCGGGCTCGGACAGCACGGGCACGAACTTGAAATTCGGGTGCTCTTTCGCCCAGCTTTCGGCGAGTTCGAGCATGTAGATGTCTTTCTTGCGGCGCGCGCCCCAGTAGAGCGTGATCGGCCGATCGACGTTCTTGAAGAACGCATGCTCGGCGATCGCCTTGATCGGCGCGAAGCCCGTGCCCGAAGCGAGGAGGATGATGGGCTTGTCGGAATCCTCGCGCAGGAAGAATGTGCCGAGCGGACCCTCGAAACGCAGGATGTCGCGCTCCTTCATCGTGCCGAACACATGATCGGTGAAGACGCCGCCCTGCATGTGACGGATGTGCAGCTCGATCGGGCCTTCATGGTTCGGCGCGCTCGCCATCGAGTAGCTCCGGCGCTTGCCGTCCTTGAGGATGAACTCGATGTATTGGCCGGCGAGGTATTGCAGCCGCTCGTTCGCGGGCAATTGCAGCTTGAGCACGATGACGTCGTCCGCCCGGCGCTCGAGTGCATTGACGCGGCAGGGCAGCTTCTTGACTTGGACATCGCCCACGCCCGCGATCTCGCGCACGTCGATGACGAGATCGGACTGCGCCGTCGCGCAGCAAAACAGCGCCATGCCGCGCGTTTTCTCATCGTTCGACAGCGCCGACGACGAGTGCGAACGTTGTTCGATCTCGCCCGACACGACGGCCCCCTTGCATGAACCGCATGCACCGTTCTTGCAGCCGTACGGGACGCCTACGCCTTGACGCAGTGCGGCGGTGAGGACGGGTTCGTCGGGTTCTACCTGAAACTGCCGGCCGCTTTGCCGGAGCGTTACGTTATATGCCATAGGTCGATCGATACCAAAAGCCAAGAAACCGTGTCGGAGCGCGCGCGGCGGCGGACCGCTACAATGCGCGCAACATGAATGCCATTCGAATCTTGCGTCGGCCCCGCGTGCTCATCGTCGGCTGCGGCGATGTCGGACAGCGCTGCGCCCGGCAACTGCTCGCGCGCGCCGCACGGCCACGCGTCATCGCGCTGACGACGCGCCCCGAGCGCGCCGGCGAGTTGCGCTCGCAGGGAATTATGCCGATTGTCGGCGATCTCGATGCGCCGCGCAGCCTACGACGATTGACAGGGCTCGCACAGACCGTTCTGCTTCTTGCGCCGCCGCCTTCGCAAGGCGACGACGACCCTCGCACGCAAGCTTTGCTCGCGGCGCTCGCCTCGCGCACGCGCCGCCGGGCGGCGCGTCCCGCCATGCCCAGCGCGGGCGCGAGGCGGCGAAGCACGCTTCGCGTTCGCCGGTCGCTTACCGGCGGTATTGTAACCGAGGCCCCTTCGGCGGCTGGGCAGTACCCCCGCGTGCGCATCGTCTATGCGAGCACCACGGGCGTCTACGGCGACTGCGGGGGCGCGCTCGTCGACGAAACGCGACCCGTGGCGCCGAGCAACGCGCGCGCGAAGCGGCGCGTGGCCGCCGAGCGGCGGCTGCGGCGCGCGAACGCGCGGGGGACGACTTCGGCGTGCATCGTCCGCATTCCGGGCATCTATGCGCAGGATCGGCTACCGCTCGCGCGCATCGAACAGCGCAAGCCCGCTTTGCGCGAGGAAGACGACGTCTATACGAACCATATCCACGCGGACGATCTCGCGGCGATCATGCTGCGGGCGGCCGTTCGCGGACGCATCGGGCGTATCGTCCATGCGTCGGACGATACAGTGCTGAAGATGGGGGCGTATTTCGACCGAGTGGCCGACGCGTTCGGGCTGGCGCGCGTGCCGCGCATCGAGCGCGAAGCGGCCGAGCGCACGCTCGATCCGCTGGTGCTGTCCTTCATGCGAGAGTCGCGGCGTCTGTCCAATGTGCGGCTCAAACGCGAGTTGGGCGTCGCGTTGCGCTATCGGACCGTCGACGATTTCCTGCGCAGCCTGTCAAAGCGCGGCGCCAGCTAGATCACCGCCGGCACTGTCTCGAGCGGCAAACGGCAGCACGGCGCGCCGGTCGACGCGCCGATCCGATGCCGCTCTTGCATCGTGACGCCGCGGTCAAGGCACGACGCAGCAGCCCCCCTGCGTTTGCTTGCTTCATGGCCGATTGCGGTGACCGCGGACGTGATAGCGTCGCCCCTTTCTGGGGCGATGCCGGGGTTTGATCAAAATCGGCTTGAGGCCTTTATGCCAATCCGGCTGGTTTAGGATTTTTGCGCCAGGGATCACATCGGCCGGATCCATTTGTGCTTGAGAGGTGAACGTGGTCCGCGCAGCGCTCGCGTGCTCGAAGTCGTCGTATTTGATGAGCCGTCCACCGGCGGCATCCCGATATTTCTGCGCCCATGCTTGTTCGGTATCGATAATTGGACCGTTTAACTTCATACCCCTGGGCTGGTGCTTGAATTGCCCTGCCGTTAAATCGATGACGTAGTCGGTCTC
Organism: Trinickia sp.; assembly: GCA_035492395.1. Classification (GTDB taxonomy): domain Bacteria; phylum Pseudomonadota; class Gammaproteobacteria; order Burkholderiales; family Burkholderiaceae; genus Trinickia. Next base: position 8,173 of record DATJJH010000123.1, read on the forward strand.
CCCGATCCTGACGCGCACTGCGAAATGATTCGTTGGAAGGAAATCCGCCCTGTGATCGAATATGTACATGCCCCTCGCGTGGATCCGCTTTCCGTATCGAGTACCCATTAGTTCAAAGAGCTTGGTCATCGCTGCTTCGCATTGCTCCAGGGGGCGGTCGATAAATTGTTGCAGCTGCGCGCTGTTATCGTCGACGAACCGCCTCAACTCTCTGAGTCCTTCCTGGACCGCAGCCGAATCGGCAGCAGTGCCGGCTTTAGCAAACGTTCTGACCGACTCGCCGACGCCCGCCGACGCTTTTGCACTTTTCGTCCGCGCCCCACTCTTTACGGCGGCCGTCAGCGCGCCTTTGACCCGTGGGACGAAACCCGACGCGCGCCTGAGCCAGATCACCACTTTGCGCCCGTGCTTGAATGCGGAGCCAACGGCTGGAGCTAAGGAAGTTAAGTCCAACAACAGCGAGAGCGCGGCCACCTCGTAATCGCCTGCGCGCAGGTACCGGGCAGTATCGTATCCTGGGATGAGGAATCCACGAGCGGAATGAATCTGCCTCTCAAATTCCGTTTCGTCGTAGGCGACGGGTTTCAACTGATCGAGCGTCCGGTCGACGGTCTGTGTCGCGATTTTATCAATCGCATCGTCCGCCGCGAGCTCCTCCGACGATGTCCTCGAGCTGTATCCAATAGCCCGATGTCCGTCGCGACTCCGGCCGCTAAAGAACAAATGCCGGTTGAGTTTGATCCACTCATCACGCTCCGCCTTGTCCTCCGGAAGCGAGATAACCGGGTCGCAATTGACGGGCACTATCGCGTAATGCCGAACTGCCGATCCCTCTGTGATTTTTAGGATTTTCCCGAGATGCCCAACGTCAGATACGTGCCCCCCGT
>DATJJH010000124.1:0-2882 GCA_035492395.1 Trinickia sp.
GTTTAGGATCGCGGAGTTTTCCATCGCGGCCGAACCATGGCATCGCGTGGCTCAATGCAGGGAGTCCCGCGCCTGCGGCAAGAAAAGTACGTCGATCCATCACACCCTCCACCCTCGTACCTCATCCCCAGTTCTTCGCGCCTAAATATCGCCCCGCTTGTCACGCCACACATGCGGCCATATCCCCGATTTACCGGGCGCCAAGATCCAGTCGGGATCCAGCGCGTCCTTGATCGTCTCGGACATCCGCAGCAGCGCGCCATCGTTGAAGTCGTACTGCGAGGCGGCAAAATCCATCGTCGCCAAGTGCGTCCGATAAACGCCGTACCCCTCCGAGCGCGCATCGCTCATCAACACGCGCTGCAGATCGGCGGCCGCCTCGGTCTGCTTGGCATCGTCGCGATTGAAAATCGTCGCCACGATATGGTGCAAATGCCGCTCGCCCGCCGTAAAACCACCGTAGTAATCGAACCCGTACTCCGCCAAACGCGCCTTCGCGACCGAGTACTGGCGCATCGCGTCGCCCCCCGTGAACGGACAAATCGGGGAAAAATCGACATGCGCGCCCGTTCCTCCGCGCCAGTCGAGCATCCGAAACGCACTCATCGCGGGAATGCCCGCCATATTGCGCTCGCTGCCGCCTACGGGCTCCGCATCCGGCGTATAACGATGCGCGTCGATCCGCGCACCGGGCAGCGCCGCGAACGCGCGATGTGCAATATCGAACCGCGCTTGCACGACTGTCGGCTCGCCGTAAATCGCGAAGTGCACGTTCCAACGACCGATGTCGAGCCGGCTCACCATCTTGTCGACGACGGCATCGGGAACCGGCCCGGCGCCGTCATACCAGTCGCTACGTGAGGACATGCCCGCCGCATGACGAATCGCGCCTTCGATCACGGCATGATTACGAATGGTTTCACCGAGCCTGAGCGGCCGAAGCGTCTCCACGGCTGCCTCTAAATCGCCTTCTCGCGGCAGTTTCACGTGCGCGATGACATAGCTGTCCGGACGCGGCATCAGCCACAAGCCCAGCTTCGTCACCACGCCGAAGTTCGATTGCATGAACATCGCATCGTACGAAGGCCCGAAGCCCGGCTTGAAAAGCTGCCAACCCCGGCCGATCTCGATGCCGCCCATGCCGGTGCGCACCAGCTCGCCGCTCGCCAACATCACTTCCATGCCGCACTGATGCGCCGCGTGATCGCCATAAGGCGTGTAGCCGAACCCTCGTTCCAGTGTGTTGCCCACGATGCTTCCCCACCCCGCGGAGGCCGGGTCGATCCACAGTTTCAGCCCGTGTTCGCGCAGATAGGCGTAGAGATCGAAATATGTGACGCCGGGCTCGACGAGCGCATAAGCCAATTTCTCGTCGACCGCCAAAATCTTGTTCATGCGCTTCAGATCGAGCACGACCGAGCCGGTCAAACGCGGCGCTGCCCCTCCGTAGGCGAAGTTGCGGCCCGTGGAAACGGGCCAAAGCGGCAACCGATAGGCGCGCGCGACCCGTAAAATTTCACGCGTTTCGTTGAGGGACGCGGGCAATACTGCGGCCGACGCGGCGAACGCCCGTGCCATGGGTTGCGGCACGAACGGGTCGAAGTACTCGCGCAAGCCATCGGCGGACGTGACCATGTTGGTCTGGCCGACAATCGAGGCCAACTCGCGTAGCGCTTGCGCGAATCGGGCTTCCGATAGGTTCTGAGGAGGCGCATTCATCGTTCGGAGCGTGAAGTTGTCGTTTGCGTAAAGTGCGTGCGATCGGCGGTGCAGTCGGTGCCGGAAGTTGCTATCTCAATTCTCATCGATGATAAGCGCGGCGCTTCGGGCCGCAAGTAAATGCAGGGAAACATTCACAATATCTACCGCTTTCAGCCCGGACGGCCGGCGTTTTCGGGACCACACCACGCCACAACGGTGCGAAACTTCGTCGGAAAACGCCTTTACGACGCGTGGAAGCAGGCGATCTCAGCCAAATCGACACGCACTTCACGCACACAGGGTAAAATCCGGCCCATTCGCGCGCGTATCGTCGCGCAGCCGCCAACCAACCGTGGAGCAGCCCCCGCTGCTGTCCTAGCAATGCCGAATCCGTCAGAATCGCATCCGCAGAACGACTTCATGAACGCCGCGCGCAAAGAGCGCAAGCGCGTCGAAATCTATCTCGTCAACGGCATCCGCCTGACGGGATGCATCGAGTCATTCGATCAATATCTGGTGATGTTGCGTACGCCCGTCGGGCTGCAAGGCATCTACAAGCGTGCCATTTCGACGATCCAGCTCGACACCGGCACACGCCCCGGCCCGCGCGGCCCGCGCACCGGAGGCCATGGTGAAAGGCACGGTCCGCGCGACGGCGGCGGATCGTATCGCGAGCCACGGGAAGGCCGTGAATCGCGCGAGTTCCGCCCGCCGCGCGAACCGCATGGGCTGTCCTCGCATAACAACGAGCGTAGCGGCGAAGGTCCCGTTGTCGTCACGCGCCGCCGCCGACCCTTCAGCACGGCCCCGCACAACACCGAGCCCGACAACAATGGAGGCGACGGAAACGGCAACAATGAATGAACGGAAACGGAAGAGGTCCTGCGCGGCCCCTGGCACGCAGACCAACGGCGAGGGCCCGGCCAGGGCCCGGGGCGTTCACACGGTGGCAGGCTGCCTGCCCCGCTGAGCCAGCCGTTGGAGAATCGCCTCCACGCGTGCGCGCTGCTCGCGTGTCAGCTCGAACTGACGCCGGACCGAGTGGACGCGGCGCTCCCAGTATTGGGCGTTGAGCATCCGATTCTCCGGTTCGCGTATCACCCTTTCGAGATGGTCGAGATCGGCATCGACGAGATGAAGCGCGTGCACGCGACGGACTGGATTTGTCTGCTGAATTCCCA